>JADGPT010000269.1 GCA_017882345.1 Bacteroidales bacterium | reverse complement strand
TAAAGGAACAACATTTATGATTTATCTCCCTAAATACGGGGCCGATACATTGGAATCTGATAAATCCGATATCAAACCTTTAAAAGGGGATGAACAAATTTTGTTTGTTGATGATGAACCTGAAATAACATTTATGGGCAAGAAAATGCTTGAAAATCTTGGATACAAAGTATCCATCTCAAGCAGCAGCATCTCAGCACTTGAAGAATTTAAAAAAGACCCTGACAGATATTCTCTGCTTGTTACTGATCAGAGCATGCCAGATATATCGGGTACTGAACTTGCTGTCCTGATGAAAGAGATACAACCCTCTTTGAAAATAATAATTATTACCGGTTATGCAGATAACTTGTCGGATGAAGACTTATCGAAAAGCGGAATATCAGAAGTTATTTTAAAACCAATGATATTAGACGATTTCAGTAAAGTAATCAGAAGAGTTCTTGATAAAAATAATATAATCACTCTTACTCATGGCTAAGATCTATGTCTTTGATGACGAACCCTCCATACTCCTGATGTTAAAAAAAATGCTTGAAAAAGCAGGACATGAAGTAGATACAGCATTAAACGGGAGAGAAGGAATGGAACTCATTAACAAAGAAGTACCTGATCTGTTGATTACTGATATTTTCATGCCGGAAAGAGAGGGATTGGAGACAATATTCGAGCTAAGACGTAAATATCCCAAACTAAAGATAATAGCGATATCCGGAGGTGGAAGATTTGGCCCCGATGGTTATCTTCCCGGGGCAAAACTTCTCGGGGCAAATATGGTTTTTCAAAAACCGTTAGATCATAAAGAGTTTCTCGAAGCTGTTTCTCTATTATTAAACAAATCGGAGAAGAAAGACTTCCCCAGACAATTATAAAGGTCAGCCTTCACTCAGACTGACTCGTCACCCTGCCCAACCCTGCCTGTCGAGATTACGGTAATTAATAGCTTCTGAGATATGTTCAGCGGTAATATTCTCAGAATCGCCCAGATCTGCAATCGTCCTGGCTACTTTCAATATCCTGTCATAAGCTCTTGCTGAAAGTCCTCGTATATCCATAGCAGTTTTAAGCAGCCTTCCCCCCGATTCATCCAACTGACAATATTTTCGCTGCATAGATGAGGACATCTGTGAGTTAGAGTAAACACCTTTTACCATCTCAAATCGTTTTGCCTGTATTGCCCTGGCTCTGATAACCCTGTCGCGAACATCAGAGGAATGTTCCACTTTTCCTGAATCGGTAAGTTTGTCGTAATTGACAGGAACAACCTCAATATGAATGTCAATCCTATCTAGTAATGGACCAGATATTCTATTAAGATATTTTTGTATCATTCCCGGTGAGCAACTACATTCTTTTTCGGGGTGATTATGAAAACCGCAGGGACATGGATTCATACTTGCGACGAGCATAAAACTTGCAGGATATTCTACACTTGATTTTGCCCTTGAAATAGTAATGACTCTGTCTTCGAGAGGTTGACGCATAACTTCCAGGACAGTCCGTTTGAACTCCGGTAGTTCATCGAGAAACAACACTCCGTTATGTCCCAGAGATATCTCCCCGGGCTGAGGGAAAGTGCCGCCGCCGACAAGTGCCACATCAGAAATAGTATGATGGGGTGAACGGAATGGCCTTTTTGTCATGAGTGCCGTATGATGGTCTATCTTCCCGGCTACCGAATGTATCCTGGTAGTCTCCAGGGCCTCTTCAAGTGTAAGAGGGGGAATTATCGTTGGTAATCTCTTGGCTAACATAGTCTTACCTGCACCTGGAGGACCTATCATAATTACATTATGGCCCCCTGCCGCAGCTACTTCGAGAGCCCTTTTAACATTTTCCTGTCCACGGACATCTGAAAAATCAACATCATACTTGTTTGCCTCATTGGCAAAAAGCTCAAGAAGGTCAACTTTAACGGGATTGAATTTTCTGCTGCCATTGAAGAAGTCGACTACTTCGCCAAGGTTTTCCATTCCATAGACAACAAGACCATCCACTACTGCAGCCTCCCTTCCATTTTTAACAGGCACAATAACCCCTTTGAATCCTTCTTCCCTGGCCCTGAGAGCTATGGGCAGGACTCCCCTGACCGGCTGAAGACTACCGTCGAGAGATAGTTCTCCCATCAATACAAATGATTCAATATCTTCTTTTGATACTTTTTCATCAGCTGCAAGAATACCCAGAGCCAGAGGCAGATCGTATGCCGATCCCTCTTTCCTGATATCTGCCGGCGCCATATTAATAACCACCTGCTTACCGGGCCAGTGATAATTGAGTGCACGAAGAGCCGATTCAATTCTCTGATGGCTCTCCTTAACAGCGATATCGGGCAATCCTACAAGAAAAAATTGTACCCCGCGCGACACATTAACTTCGATTGTTACTGTCACTGCATCAATACCAGTGACAGCACTGGCAAATGTTCTGACTAACATATTTTTAAGTTTACTAGCACAATTGAAAACCAATATCAAATATAGAAAAAAATAAGATAAAAGACAAAAGGAAAAAGATAATCCACCTTCGCTACCACCTTCACTAGCATTTCGTCTGTCAAATAAAGCTATGATGGACGAAGAAAGACAAAAGTAAATATGCAATCTGCTTTCCATGCCAGGTTAGTAAGGAGTCTACCTTCAGTGGATGGAAAAGACAAAAGTTTATAAAATAAATCCATCAGCCAACTGCTGATAGTTAGAAGGCAATAAATCACGGTTACAGAACATTTGTCTAATATTACGTTTAAAGAGTTTTATATAAATATTTAGTGTCAATAAAATTAACTATTTTCTTATCCAGTGTCCAAAGCAGTGAACTGGTCTCCATGCTGGCAACAATCAAACAAGAACCAATCAATCCAATACCTTTTGACACAAGTTTATTTTCAAAAGAATAAACCCCGGCCTTTTCAAACAAATCTTTGATTTCAACTTTAGATACATATTGAATATTTTCTTTAATAAAGCTTAATTCCTTTTTACTTAATGCCCCCTGCAATATTTCACCTATCACAGGTTCAATAATTTTAATACTTAAAATGTTTAAATACATTTGAACCTCTTTAAAATATGGGTCTTTTCTTTTAAAGTATTCAAACCAAACTGATGAATCTAAAATTATGTCCATTAAATTCTATTTAAGTCTCTGATTTCTTCTGCTGTATACTTAAATTGTAATGGATTGGATTTTATTGCTTCACCCATAGCCTTTAACTTTTGAATTGAAACATAGGTATTAAGAGCAATAATCATAGCTTCAGTTATATTCTTAGCTTTTGACATCGCTTTAGTTTCTTTTACCAGTTCATCAGGTATCAATGCTGTTACTTTCATAA
>JADGPT010000268.1 GCA_017882345.1 Bacteroidales bacterium | reverse complement strand
GGGAAACCCTGGCCTGTAAAGATATCTGTTGCAGGAATTGCACTTGATGATGCCAGAAACAGAATGTATGTGGTGACAAAAGAAAACAATTCCCTCTACATCCTGGATACTCAATCTAAAAAGGTAGTCTCACAGTATCCTTTGGGAGGAGAAGGTTATACCTGTCTTTTATCCCCAAACCATAAAATACTGTACATTTCATGCTGGGGTTGCGATAAAATTCTGCTCTTTGATACAGATCAGCAAAAGATGACTGGTTCAGTTACAGTTGGCGATAATCCCAACGATTTATGTATTACCAGGAATGGGAATTACCTGTTTGTTGCAAATGCAAATGATAACTCTGTATCGGTAATTGATACAAAGCTATTGAAAATAATTGAAACACTTAATTCAGCACTATATCCCGGATCACCTTCAGGTTCAACAACAAACAGTGTGGCTTTGAGCCGTGATGAAAAGACTCTTTTCATTGCAAACGCTGATAATAACTGTCTCGCGGTATTTGATATCAGCAAGCCCGGATCGAGCGTTAGTAAAGGATTTATTCCTACCGCCTGGTATCCTACATGTGTAAGAACTGCAAAAGACAAAATCCTGATAAGTAACGGAAAAGGCTTGTCTTCCCATGCAAATCCTTACGGCCCGAATCCAACCCGTAAGGGAGGCGAGGTAGTTTATCAGGCTGCCGGGAAGGAACAAAAAATTAAGGTACAATATATAGGTGGTCTCTTTCGGGGAACACTTTCAATTCTTAAAAGTCCTGATGCCAGCCAAATGGCTGTTTTTTCACAGGTTGTTTATAATAACACTCCTTATAACAAGAATACCGAGCTGGTATCCGAAGGAGCAGCAGGTAATCCAATCCCAATGAAAGTTGGTGATCCCTCCCCGATCAAACATGTTTTTTACATTATTAAGGAGAATCGCACATACGACCAGGTACTGGGAGATATTCCCGAAGGTAACGGAGATCCCAATCTTGTGCTTTTTGGCGAAAACATAACACCTAATCAGCATGCTCTTGCCCGTGAATTTGTACTTCTTGATAATTTCTTCGTTAACGGAGAAGTCAGCGCCGATGGTCATAACTGGACAATGGGTGGATATGCTACCGATTACCTGGAAAAAAACTGGCCGACAAGCTATGGAGGGAGAGGAGGTTCCTATGCCGGAGAAGGAATGAAAGAAATTGCAAACAATAAAAATGGGTTCCTGTGGGATAACTGCAAGCGGAATGGTGTCAGCTATCGGACGTATGCTGAATTTATGGGAGATAAAGGACCTAATCTACCGGTTTTAAAAGATCATTTCTGCCCTTATTATTCCGCCTGGGATCTGTCAATACGTGATACAGTCCGTTTTGGCCAGTGGAAGCGTGATTTTGATTCCCTCCTGGCAGCAGATGTCATTCCACAGTTAACGACACTTCGTTTTGGCAATGATCATACGCAGGGACTCAGCCTCAATAAACCAACTCCATTTGCACAGGTTGCCGATAATGATCTTGCAGTTGGTTTGTTTGTGGATTATCTGAGCCACAGTAAGATTTGGAAAAACAGTCTTATTATAATAGTCGAAGATGATGCTCAAAACGGTCCGGATCATGTTGATGCCCACCGGAGCCCGGTCTACCTTGCAGGAGGATACGTGAAAAAAGGCTTTGTTGATCATACCGTTTATACAACAACATCGCTTCTCCGCACAATGGAACTTATCCTTGGACTACCTCCAATGAGCCAGTATGATGCCCCGGCTGTTCCATTATGGAGATGCATGAATAGTACCTCAGATCATCCTGCTTTTACAGTCAGGCCATGTAATGTTGATTTGAATTTAAAGAACCTCTCCCAGAGTACCTGGCAGAGAAAAAGCCAGAATTTTGATTTTAAAAAAGAAGACATGGTGAATGATAAAGAATTCAATGAAGTGATCTGGAAAGCTGTAAAAGGACTCGATTCTCCCTGCCCGGCAACGGTGCATTCGGCATTTTTCAAACCGGATAATAATAAAGATGCGGACTATTGATCCGCACCTTTTCAATTTATCGATACATTTTTAGCTTAATCTTCCGGTATAACTTTTAAGGGAGCCACTACATTCTTTTTAGTTGTTATCTCAATTACGCCACCCTTTGCTTTTTCGCCATATTTATCAATTGCAGGGCCTTCCTTTAATACAGTTATTGATTCTATAGTTTCAGGATTAATCTTGTTTACATCAATGTTTAAGATAACACCATCGACCACAACTAGCGGAGATGCAACACTTCCATCTGCCCTTCTGAATTGCACGCCTCCGTATGCGGAAACCTTTACTGTATCCCGACTGCCATATTCTGTAATTTCAAATTTTGCTAATTTTTTCTCGTTCCCTTGCAAAGCATTCTTTTTAGTTGTTAACTCTATAACCCCATTCTTGCCTTTTACTCCATACCTGTCTGTTGTGGACTTCAGGACCTCAATCGATTCAATTGCATTGGGATCTATATTTTCTGCTTCAGCCTGAGTCACTATTATTCCATCTACCACCCACAGAGGAGGCGGTCCGTCACCCTGAAATTTAATACTTACTGGTGGCGGTGGCAGCGGTGGCGGTGTTTTACCCTTAGTAGTACGATGTTTTACAGTATCCCTCTCCAAATTAATATTAATGCTTCCATTATCAGATTTTTGTATTAAAGAGGTCACTCCGGGTAAGTTACCAGCGCGTTCTTCTACATATTTGTATTTATAGTCCGGCTTTGCAAATGAATAAAAAACAATTGCAATAACAGGAAGGATAAAAAGGATTTTCATCTTCCTGTAAGGTGAGCTTATTATATTTTTCATCATGTTAAATCTTTTTTTGTTAAGTGAGTAATTAAAAAAATTTGCCAGACTGACGACAGGAGCGCCGACAATCTGATTTAGCAGAGTTGCCCTGTAAATTGCCGGATCTGATGTTCGCTGCAGCGCCACCTCATCGGCAAGATATTCATGGTTCTGCCTTATGAACCGGACATAAATCCAGACAAGAGGATTAAACCATTGCATCATACAAAGCAATTCAACCAGCACCAGGTCAAACCAGTGCTTTTGTCCGATATGTACCAGTTCGTGATTCATAATCTCCTTCGTTTCAATGTCTGTAATTGAAGGATTGACAAACACATAGGAGAAAAATGAAAACGATAAGGTATAATCGGATGTTTTAATCAGTTTTACCGGATGTACAGTAATAATCTCGGATCTTCGTATGGCTTTGAGAACCGATCTGCCTTGTCTTATTATAAGAGTTAACGTAAATAAGACTCCCGACCCATATAAAATCAATAACATTATTTTGAGATCCGGGATAATACTGTTTCCTGTATTCT
>JADGPT010000267.1 GCA_017882345.1 Bacteroidales bacterium | reverse complement strand
TGAGTTAATAACAAGGGAAGCAGAGAAACAGGTGAACCTTTGTAAGGCAACTTCGTTTCCGGGATGGCAATCTTTAAACTTTCCCATCAGGACTCAGATAGTCTTTAAGATTTTTGACATATTCAGTAAACTTTTCCCTGCCAAGTTTGGTAATGCTGCAGATGGTTAGGGGATAGTTATTCCTGAATTTTTTTGTAACCTCAATATATCCTGCATCCTTAAGTTTGGTTATCTGGATGCTCAGGTTACCTGCAGTTGCCCCGGTCTGTTCCCTGATGTAAGTGAACTCTGCGACCTCGGTACTGACAAGCAAAGAGACTATCGCGAGACGAAGCTGCGAGTGCAATATGGGATCGAGTTCTTTAAACCGTGTTATGATTCTTAAGCTTTCTTCGCCGGTCATCATTTTTTCCTCGTTTTCCATAATAATGTTTATTTTTATATTTCCGAAACTATGAATGTAAATATGTTACAAATATAAAGTAGTTTATAATATAAACCAAATAATATGGGACTTATTCTGATCGAAAATATGGAGTTTTACTCCTTTCATGGTCATTTCAGGGAAGAGCGAATTGTTGGGAACAAGTTCCTTGTTGATCTTACAATTGAAACAGACATGAAGCTACCTGCAGAAAGCGATAACTTAAAAGATGCAGTGAATTATCAGAGAGCATACGATATAGTTAAGGCACAGATGGAGATGAAATCACATCTGCTTGAACATATTGCAGGACGCATACTCGATGCAATCTATGCTGAACTGAAAGGAATAGGGAAGATCACAGTAAAAGTTTCAAAGATGAATCCGCCAATGGGAGGGAAGATCGGGTCGGTCAGTGTAGTCATGAGCCGTTAAAGATGGATAAAGCTGTTTCACAACCTTCAAAAGACAAAACTCCTGCGCCCAGTATATTTGGATTACTAAAACCGTATTCCGGACTAGTGATTATATTAATTATTATGGCGCTGCTGGGTAGTGGCATTAACATGTTGATACCGAAAATCATTGCACATGGTATTGATACTTTTTCGACAAATAAGTTTAATTCAGGGTCTGTAATTATTCAGTTTTTGGTAGCCGGAACATTAATATTTATATTCACATTCCTGCAAAACATTATTCAGACTTATGCATCGGAACGGGTCGCAAAGGATTTGCGCACACAACTCTCCGATAAAATTTCACGTCAGAGTTATGCCTTTGTTCTTAAGTCGAACCCATCAAAATTGTTAACAAACCTCACTTCTGATATCGATTCTGTAAAGATGTTTGTTTCCATGGCCTTTGTTACTATTATTTCCTCGGTTTTTGTTATCGCAGGCACCTCTGTTCTGCTCATTCTTATAAACTGGAAACTGGCATTGGCTGTTATTTCAATAGTTCCTGTTATTGGCGGAGCTTTTTTTATTGTATTAAGAAAAGTGAGAGTATTATTTAAGAGAGGCAGGGAAGTTATTGACTCTCTCAACAAAATTATTAATGAAAGTATTATGGGTTCGGCATTAATACGAGTACTGAACTCACAACAACCGGAAAGCATGAGATTTCTGGAATCCAATTTGGAGTCCCGTAATTTAGGTATGTCTATTTTGAGGATGTTTGCGACACTTATACCTGTTATAATGTTCGTTGCAAACCTGGCTGTTGTAACAATCCTTGCCATGGGCGGTCATTTTGTTGTTGCCGGTACCATGTCGCTTGGAAATTTTGCAGCGTTCAACAGTTATCTGTTGCTGTTAATATTTCCGATTCTTATGATAGGTTTTATGAGCAATATCATAGCGCAGGCTTCAGTTTCGTATGTCAGAATAAATGATGTACTGGAAGCTCCCGCTACTGATGAAGGAGGAACTATTGACAGCAATATAAATGGTGATATTGTTCTGAAGAATGTTTCATTGTTCTATGGAGATAAACCTATATTGAAGAATATTTCATTCTCAATTAAAGCCGGAAGTAAAACTGCTATTATCGGTCCCACAGCGGCAGGGAAAAGTCAGTTGTTATATCTTCTGACAAACCTTATTTCTACCGATTCGGGCTCTATAGAATTCGATGGGATCAGTACTGAGAAATACACAAAAGAAATATTCCATAGCCAGATTGGATTTGTTTTTCAGGATAGCGTAATTTTTAACATGAGCCTGCGCGAAAACATTGCCTTTAATGATAAGGTTACCAATGAGTCTTTGCAAAAAGCCATTGCCACTGCCGAGCTGACAGATTATATTGAGTCACTTCCTCAAAAGCTCGATACTGTAGTTTCAGAACGGGGGACCACGCTTTCAGGTGGTCAAAAACAAAGGATCATGCTGGCGAGGGCCCTGGCGATAAATCCTAAGATTCTCTTACTGGACGATTTCACTTCGCGTGTTGATAAGAAGACAGAAAACAAGATACTTTGCAACCTCGAAAACAATTATCCTCATCTGACGCTTATATCTGTTACACAAAAGATTGCTCCTGTAAGGCACTTTGAACAAATAATACTCCTTATGGAAGGTGAAGTTATTGCAACCGGTACGCATAAAGAATTGAAAGAGAGCTCACCTGAATACATTCAGATTTATAGCTCACAAAGGAGTACACAACACTATGAACTATAATTTAAATCAGGCATCCGATAAAACGGAGCAAAAAATATCAAATCTTGCTTCACTCAGGAAACTGATTACACTTATTGGTGAAGAGCGTCGCAATCTGATAATAGCTTTTGCTGCTATTTTTTTAAACGCGGGACTAAGTTTAGTTGGTCCGTATCTTGTTGGATACACTATTGATACATATATTCAGGCAAAGCAATATCATGGCGTTCTGGTATTTTCAGGGATTCTTTTGACACTATATGTTGTAGCATTTGTAGTGAACTATATACAAATGCGCATGATGGGCGGTATCGGGCAACGAATGCTATACAGTTTACGTAACGCAGTGTTTAATAAGCTTCAGGAATTACCTGTTGACTTTTTCAACCAGAACAAAGCCGGCGATCTGATATCGCGTATTAACAATGATACTGATAAGGTAAACCAGTTCTTCTCTCAGTCATTAATGCAGTTTATAGGCAGTATTTTCACAATGACAGGAGCAGGGATCATCCTGTTATGCATAAATCTGCCGCTTGGCCTTGCTGCTTTGTCTCCGGCACTGATAGTCTGGATATTTACTAAATTTATCTCACCCTGGGTTAAACGCAGGAATGCCGACAGTATGAAAAGCACAGGCAGTTTAAGCGCTGAAATTCAGGAGAGCCTGGCTAACTTTAAGGTAATTATCGCATTCAACCGACGTGACTATTTCCGCAAACGATTTGAGGAGGCTAACCATGATAATTACACAAAATCAGTCCAGGCAGGCATAGCAAATAACGTATTCACTCCGGTATA
>JADGPT010000266.1 GCA_017882345.1 Bacteroidales bacterium | reverse complement strand
ATTAGAACCGGATCGTATATTTTACTTTTACGCGAGCTTCATAGACTTCAGGACTGAAACGGTCAAGAGGATCGATTATAGGGGAATTAAAAGTGAAAAATATTTCTTTTCCGGGCTTTATTATCCATTGAAATCGCGATTGCCATCCAATTGTTTTAGTCTGGTTTTCATATTGTGCAAAATTGTACCACGACAAATTCGGACTGAAAAGAAAATTAAGATTAAACCGATAGATTTGTGTTATAAAATTACCATCGGGCAGGACTACCCATTTCCTGTCAGATTCCATACCAATATAAACCGGGACCAATACTTTATAACCAACCTGCATAAGCCAGTCAGTACGTTTTCCGGAATAGAATTTACCTAAGCCTATTTTGGATGCCACCCATAAATTTCTACGTTTAGCAGAGGTAAAAGTCAGGGAATGCCTCCAGAAATGATATTCAGCTGCAGGTATTATAAAATTTCCGAAAATATTAAAATCTTTTTCAAGGGCTTCAACCTGATACTGAGATAATAATGAAATAATGTCTCCGCTTAAAAATATTATATCAGATAGATTAAAATCAATCTGGGCAGTTTGCAAACCTCCGTTCTTCAAATCTGAAATGAATACGTATTTAATACCTGATTTAACCTGCAAAACCGGTGAATTCTTCGGCCTTGGCCCTAAGGCTATACCTCCATAAAAATCACGTATGTTTTTTCGGGGAATGAAACCAAGACCCGGAGTGAAATTTTCACCGATCTGCATATAACCTACTCTGAAATTGAAAAAATCATTAGGGTAATTAACCTCACTTCCAATCGAGACATCATTGCCTGAAAGTCCATGTGTAAAGGATTTTAATCCGTAAAGGTTATATGTAATGTTTTTATTACCTGCTATTTGTGAACTTGCTAGCTTTAAGTCTATACCTGCCAGCGAGTTGTTGAGATCAGAAAAAGCATTCCCATTTGTTCCTATAAATCCTATAGATGATTGTCTTCCAAAATTTTTTGATATTCTGCCTACAGTGTAACCAGGATTACCCCATTGGTTATTATCCTTTATATGCAGAATTCCGAGATTCCAGTTACCGATTTTTCCAGTAAACTTGCCTCCATATTTAACAGAAACCGGATTCCCATCAGCAGACAACCCGATTCGTCTGGAGAAAAAAGGGATCATCTGAGTACTTTGAGGATTATCGCTATCCCCGTTAATGCCAAAAGTAAAAAAATTTGCACCGTCAAGAAAGAAATCCCTCTTCTCAGGAAAAAAGAGACTGAACCGCGTAAGATTTATCTGCTTCTCATCTACTTCAGTCTGCGCAAAGTCGGTATTTATTGTGACTGCTGCTTTAAGAGAAGGTGTTATATGATAAAAGGCATCCAGACCTCCGTCAAGAACTGGTTTAGGACCTATATCCGGTTTTTTACTGATACCGCTTGTCAGGTAAGGTATTATATCAAGGCCGATTCCCTGAGAAATATCAGTAAGTCCGGTAAGCCGTCCTGCATCGGATATCTGGAATTTGTTGGCATCGAGCGTTGTTACAGGCCAGTATGATGCCTCAGATTTACGCTTAATATATCTTATAAGTTTAAGTCCCCAGGTACTATTCCCTTTTTTAAATCCAAGAGTCTTAAAGGGAATAATTAATTCCGCATCCCATCCGTTTTCAGTGATCTTTGCCTTTCCATCCCAGAGCCCATCCCACGATTTATTAAAATCTTTACCATTCTCATTAACTAGTGCGTCTCCTATACTTCCCCTGGGGCCAATCTGAAACCAGTAACCACTCCGCCCGTCAAGATAAGTATCGAGGATTACCTGAACTCTGTCATCCTCACCCAGACTAACATCGCGGGCTAATTCTTTAGCAGTAATCTTTTTTGGATTGTCGAAGCAATGGATCCCGACATAAAGGTTGTTATGATCATATAAGAAGTAAAATTCGGTTTTCTCCGAAACAGGTTCCCCCGGTTTTGGTTCTCTCTGATATAATTCATTTATCACGGCTGCATTTTTCCAGACATCATCATTGACTGATCCATCGATGACAGGAGGAGTGGAGGTAAAAACAGCTTTTATTTCAGGTTGAGAGAAAAGTGTGGTAATTGAGACTAAACTTAAGCAGACATTAACCAGAAGAAATCGGATCATATTATTTAATTGAGGTGCCAAAATAACCAATTTTCATCTTCTTTTAAATCATTCTTTAAGAAAAGTCAAAGATGGGAGTGGCTTAAAACCAGGTATCGCTAAAAAATATTAACTTTCACAAAATATGTGGTGAAATGAAGATAGTTGCCGATGATAAAATTCCTTTTCTAAAGGGAGCGCTCGAACCATACGCAGAAGTAATCTATGTTCCGGGGAGACAGATTAACAGGGAAATAATTATGGATTCTGATGCTCTGCTGATCCGTACCAGAACGAAATGCACGGAGAACCTGTTAGAAGGAACAAACGTCAGATTTATTGGGACTGCGACTATCGGGTTCGATCATATTGATAGACATTACTGCAATAAAAACAAGATCTTTTGGACTAATGCTCCGGGATGTAATTCCTTATCAGTTCAGCAATATATTGCGGCAGCTCTGCTGAAGATCTCTTTTGAAAAAAACTTTAATCTGAAAGACAAAACATTAGGAATAATTGGTGTTGGAAATGTAGGGTCAAAGGTTGAAAAGTTTGCACGGACAATAGGGATGAATGTCCTTCTTAACGATCCTCCCAGGGCAAGACGGGAGGGTAAAAAGAATTTTCACAGCCTTAATGTAGTGTTATCAGAATCTGATATTGTGACAGTTCATATACCATTAAATGTCGTGGGGAAAGATTGTACCTATCATCTTTTTAATGACGGGAATTTTAAAAAGATTAAGAATGGAGCATGGTTCTTCAATTCCTCACGAGGTGAAGTGACAGATACATCTGCACTTAATAAAGTACTGCATTCCGGTAAACTGAGTGGCGCTGTAATCGATGTATGGGAAAATGAACCGGATATTGATCCCGAACTTATGCAACAGGTTTTTATTGCAACTCCGCATATTGCAGGTTATTCAACAGATGGAAAAGCAAATGGAACAGCAATGGTTGTTAATGCCTTAATTAAATATTTTAATCTTCCTTCAGAAACCTTTTACCCTGATAACGTGCCCCTTCCTGTCTCCCCTTATATATCAATTGATTGCAGGGGTAAATCTGAAGAGGAAGTAATCAGGGAAGCTGTAATTCATACTTATAGTATCGATGAAGATAATATAAGGCTCCGTCTATCACCTTCTGATTTTGAAAAACTGAGAGGTGATTATCCTCTCAGAAGGGAGTTTACTTCCTACACGGTCGACTTAAAAGGAGGAACAGAAAACGTCAGGCAGAAACTGGAAACTATTGGCTTCAGGATTAAAGT
>JADGPT010000076.1 GCA_017882345.1 Bacteroidales bacterium | reverse complement strand
TTCCTTTCAAGTTTTATAATAACCATTTCACGGCTTCCTCTGGCAACTCCTTTTACATGAGTTGCAATATCAACATACGCAATGAATCTGTTAATTTTATGAGGTATTATTTGGGGGGTAGTTATAAATCCTACATCTTCATTGCGCAATGTAAAATTATCATGTGTGGCTTCCCATACATCAACATAATATACAAATTGATCGAGATTGGAAAATACCGCAATCCCGCCTGCATCTGCAAAGCCTTCATCAACCTTGTTAGTTTGCGCATCCCAATCGGTTATGGAGGAGTAGAGAATTATACTTGCACCTGGAATAAGAACATCACTATAATATTCCCGAACCTCAATTTCCAGAAGAGTCGGTATTACAACGTTTAATGACAGGCTTGCTTTGTCCGAACGTCCGCTTTTAGAAGTAGCAGTTAATATAACTGTATACGAACCTGTTGAACTAAAGGTATGTACCGGACTACTTTCATTTGATATGTAACCATCGCCAAAATCCCATTCAAATTTGTCACCATTTTGAGAATTGTTGTTAAAAGCAACCGGTTGACCAACAATTGGCTCATTCGTATCAGTAGAGAAAGAAGCTACCGGGGTTTTTACACAAGAGAAGAGAATTAGCGGAAGTGCCAGAAACATGTAGATTATCCTTTTCATTTTTAAATTATTAAATGTTCAAATTATGATTCCTATAAATGGATTTCAAAATACGTGCCACTTTTCTACAGAGACAATTTTTCAGGCAATAAGTTGCATCCTTTTTTTACTTAAGTTGAGATTAAGGCTGAGGTTTAGGTTGAGAAACTCATGGTACTATCCTAAACCTTAACCTTAACCTTAACCTTAACCTTAACCTTTATCTTTACCTTAACCTTTTTATTGTTACTGATTTTTTATAAAATTATAATTATCTTTGCACTCCAATAAAAAGAAGTGTTTAGAATGATAAAGATAACTTTTCCTGATGGATCCGCAAGAGAATACAACAAAGGAATCAGCAGTCTTGATGTCGCGGAACAGATTAGCCCCAGATTGGCTAAGGAGGTGTATGCAGCCACAGTAAATGGTGAGATATGGGATCTCATGAGACCTATTAACAGCGATGCAACACTGAAGCTCCATAAGTGGGAAGATGCTGAAGCAAAACATGCATTCTGGCACTCTTCGGCCCACCTTATGGCTGAAGCCATGGAGTTTTTATATCCGGGCATGAAGTTTGGAATTGGTCCTGCTATCGAGAATGGGTTCTATTATGATGTAGATCCGGGCAATGATAAGGTAATCACTGAAGATGATCTTCAGACTATTGAGAATAAGATGAAAGAGCTCGCCGCCATGAATCTTACATATAGCAGGCGAGATATAAGTAAAAAAGATGCTCTTGATTTTTTCTCTAAAAAGGGCGATGAATATAAAACTGAACTTATAAGCGAGCTTACAGACGGTACTATAACTTTATATACACAAGGCAATTTCACGGATCTCTGCAAGGGACCACATCTTCCTTCTACAGAACCATTAAAGGCTATAAAGCTTTTGAGTGTTGCAGGTGCATACTGGAGAGGTAACGAGAACCGCAAGATGCTTACAAGAATTTATGGCATCACCTTTCCAAAACAGAAGCTGCTCGATGAGTATCTTGTATTTCTTGAGGAGGCAAAAAGAAGAGATCATCGCAGAATCGGTAAAGAACTTGAACTATTCACCTTTTCACCAAAGGTAGGAATGGGTCTCCCGTTATGGCTTCCAAGAGGGTCAGATATCAGACAGAATCTTATAACATTTCTTACAAAAGAATTAAGGAAAAGAGGATATAAGATTGTCACTACACCACATATTGGAAATATCAACCTGTATAAGACATCTGGTCATTTTGAAAAATATGGAGCTGATTCATTTCAACCCATTTCAACTCCTCAGGAAGGCGAACAGTTTATGCTCAAGCCAATGAACTGCCCTCACCACTGTGAGATCTATAATGCAACCCCTCACTCCTACAAGGATCTGCCGTACAGAATGGCAGAATTCGGAACAGTTTACAGGTACGAACAGAGTGGTGAATTACACGGACTTACAAGGGTCAGAAGTTTCACACAGGACGATGCTCATCACTTTTGCAGACCAGATCAGTTGAGAGAGGAATTTAAAAGCATTATCGACCTTATATTATATATATTCAAGATTCTGAATTTCAATGACTATACAGCTCAGGTTTCTTTACGTGATCCTGCCAACAAACAGAAGTATATTGGTTCAGATGAAAATTGGGAAAGAGCAGAACGCGATATTATTGAGGTCGCGGCAGAGAAAAATCTTGAGACAACTGTAGTCACCGGTGAGGCAGCCTTCTATGGCCCGAAACTCGATTTTATGGTAAAAGATGCAATCGGCAGAAAATGGCAGTTAGGTACAATTCAGGTTGATTATAACCTGCCTGAGAGGTTTGAGCTTACATATAACGGTAATGACAATCAGAAACACAGACCGGTGATGATTCACAGGACAATCTTCGGATCGATGGAAAGGTTTGTTGCCGTATTAATTGAAAATACAGCCGGTAAATTTCCACTCTGGCTTGCACCTGAAAAAGCAGTCATTTTACCAATAAGTGAAAAATTCAATGATTATGCCGGAAAAGTTTTGGAAATTCTAAATAATTCCGATATTTGCACTCTAATTGACGATAGAAGCGAAAAGATAGGTAAGAAGATCAGGGATAATGAATTAAAGAAGATTCCTTATCTGCTTATAATCGGTGAAAAAGAAGTTGAGAATGAATCAATCGCTGTCAGGAAGCAGGGAGAAGGCGATAAAGGAAGCATGAAAATCTCAGAATTTGTGAATTTTATAAATTCTGAGATCAAAAAGGAAATTGCATTTTAATGCACTATAAGTAATGTTAATATTAATGAAAATTAGGAGGAAAGAGCTATAGCTTTACCAATTAGGCGAAGCCCGGCAAGGGTTACCCAGCCGGCTCACAAAATCAACCACAGGATCACTGCCAAAATGGTCAGAGTAGTCGGTGAAGAAATAGAAGCGGATGTAATGAGTATACAGGATGCTCTCAGGTTGGCAGATACCCTGGAACTTGACCTGGTTGAAATTTCGCCAAATGCCGATCCCCCTGTTTGCCGCATTGTTGATTATCAGAAATTTATCTATCAGCAAAAGAAAAAGCAAAAAGAGATCAAGGCCAAGGCATCAAAGGTAGTTGTTAAGGAGATCAGGTTCGGACCAAACACCGATGATCACGATTATAATTTTAAGCTCAAGCATGCTATGAGATTCCTCGACGAGGGTGCAAAAGTAAGAGCTTATGTATTCTTTAAAGGAAGATCAATTTTGTTCAAGGAACAGGGTGAAGTGTTATTATTACGGTTTGCCAACGACCTTGAAGAATATGGAAAAGTTGAACAACTTCCAAGGCTTGAAGGTAAAAGGATGATAGTGTCTTTTTCACCAAAAAAGAAAAAATAGTTTATTAATATATTTGAACGAGAGAAATGCCAAAAATGAAGACGAATCCGGGTGCAAAGAAAAGATTTTCTCTGACCGGAACTGGAAAGATCAAGCGTAAACATGCATTTAAAAGCCACATCCTGACGAAGAAATCGACCAAACGTAAGAGAAATCTTACCTATGGCGGTCTTGTTCACAAAACAGATCTTAAGAACGTTAAGCTGTTGCTTGCAATGAAATAGTTGTTTGACGCATTGATAAAATTAATTATAGTATTAACAGATTGTTCAGCATACAAGAGTCCTTTCCCGGACCGCTGACATTCAAAAAAAATGAGTTATGCCAAGATCAGTAAATGCAGTAGCATCAAGAGCAAGAAGAAAAAAAGTTCTTAAGCAGACAAAAGGAAACTTCGGATCAAGAAGAAACGTAATAACAGTTGCAAAGAATACCCTCGACAAAGGTATGGGCTATGCATACCGCGACAGGAAGAGAAAGAAAGGCCTTTTCAGAGCTTTATGGATTCAAAGGATAAATGCAGGTGTTCGCCAGTACGATATGAACTATTCAGAATTTATCGGCAGACTGGATAAAAAAGGAATTACACTGAACAGAAAAACGCTTGCCGACCTTGCAATGAATCACCCCGAAGCTTTTAAAGCAATCGTAGAGACAGTCAGGTAACATACAATATTATTAAGAAAAAAGGGACACGCTTTGGCATGTCCCTTTTTTTATCTCGCCTTCATAAACATCCTGCTCCACCTGATACTTTTAAGACCACCGGCTTCCTTATTGAGCGATAACCATATAAACTTTGGCTTGCCCACAATATGATCCTCCGGAACAAAGCCCCAGTATCTCGAATCTGCTGAATTATGACGGTTATCTCCCATCATCCAGTAGTAATTCATCTTGAAGGTATAACTCGTGGCAGGAGCATCATTTATATAAATGGTGCTTCCATCCACCCTCAGGGTATTATGCTCATATACATTAATTATACGTTCATAAAGACAGAGATTGGATGTATCTATATTTACTCTCGTACCTTTTACAGGCATCCATATCGGTCCATAGTTATCTTCATTCCATCCATAAACAGGATTATATGGAAAGATATGCGGAGCATATTCACCTTTACTTGAATAGATTGAGGATACGTCAGAAACATTTGAAAACTTTGATATTGCTTCCGCATTTCCTTTAGTAAGTGGCAGCAGGTATTGTGCACCGGAAATCATTGTCTGATCAGATTTTGAGATATCCAGCCGTTCAAATGCTTTTGGATTGATTGTAGTTCCATTTGTACTGACTCCATAAGTCGTTTGCTGGGTACCATTGTCCGGAACAATTTTCCCGTTTACATAAAGCACACCTTTTTTGATAGTTACGGTATCTCCCGGAATCCCTATGCACCTCTTAACATAATTATCTCTTCTGTCAACCGGCCGGTAAATTACTGTGTATTTTTCCCATACTTCTTTTCTTGCCATTTGCAGATAATAACTGTTTGGTTTACGTACAGTTCCACCATCCATTTCTTTAATATCTCTGGCTCTTCTCCTCACAATCTCGTAATAACTGGTGGTTTGCTCTTCCAAAACAACAGTATCACCGGCAGGGAAATTGAAAACAATCGGATCATTATTTTTTACTTTACCTCCCCCCGCGAGACGTTTATAAGGCCAGAGTATCAGATCAGACCATGACTTACCTTTTGTGAGAGGCATTGTATGTTGTGTAAAAGGAAAAGCAAGGGGAGTGTTTGGCATTCTTGGTCCGTATGCAAGTTTGCTGACAAACAGATGATCGCCAACCAGTAAGGATTTTTCCATAGACGGAGTCGGAATTCTGTAATTCTGAAACAGGAAAATATTTATCAGAGAAACTGCAATCACTGCAAAAATCAACGCATCAAGCCATTCAATAAATGCACTGTTTTTGCCATTTCGCTTTTTCCAGAATGTCCAGTTGACTTTCCCGGTGATATACAAATCGTAGATAACAGCCAATCCGATCAGGAACCAGTAATTACCAATCCATATTACTACAAGAATATAAAGAAATGCCGCTATTGCAAACCTTATATTTTTTTTTGTAAAAAGTTCATTCATAATTTAACTGTTTTATAGAGCCGGTAAAAATATAAATAATTATCAGAAACCTAGTACATCATTCATGGTGAATATCCCCTTCCTGGAATGTATGAATTCAGCAGCGACTACAGCTCCCAATGCGAATCCTTTCCTGCTTTTAGCCTCATGCTTCAGACTTATTGTATCAATATCTGAATCCCAGGAAACTGTATGTGTTCCCGGAACAACACCTTCCCTGATTGATCTTACAGGAATGCATATATCCGTTTTATCCTTATCAAAACACCATTTCTTATACTTTGAATGCTTACCAATAATACCTTCTGCAAGCGTTATTGCAGTCCCACTTGGCGCGTCCAGCTTTTTTATATGATGTATCTCCTCTATTGTGACATCATAATCCTTGTAATGATCCATTTGTCGGGCAAGTTCAGCGTTAAGCCTGAAAAGCAGATTTACGCCTATACTGAAATTTGAAGAATGAATAAAAGCTGTATTATTCTTATTACATATTTCAATAACCTCATTATAGTTTTCAAGCCAGCCAGTGGTACCTGATACTACAGGAATCTTTTCATTAAGGCATTTACATATATTATTAAATGCTGCCGCAGGTGAAGAGAACTCAATTGCAACATCAATCCCATTCAGATTAGATCTATTCAGATCATTCTCATTATCCTGATCTACAATGAGTTTGATAAGATGACCGCGTTTAATGACTATGGATTCAATTTCGTGACCCATCCTTCCATAACCTATTAATGCAATGTTCATAATCAATTATTTTTGCGAAATTACCTGTTTTGTAATACCATACGTCATTAAAAATCAACAAAATTCTTAAAGAGAAGTTAAATTATTTTCAAAATAGTTACTTGCAAGGACGTAAAACTGCAATTACAAATAAATATTATTATATTTCAATACCGAAAACCAGCAAACATGAAAAATCTAATCATCTCATTATCAATGGTAATCATGACAATAACCTGCTCATGCACACAAAAAGTAAAAGCTGATCTCGTAATAATTAATGCGAAAGTTATTACTATTGATAAAGACAATCCTACTTCTGAAGCTATAGCAATTATAGGTGAAACCATTATAGCAGTTGGAACAACCTCAGAGATATTACGTCTTATAGAAAAGGGATCTACAAAAGTGATTGATGCCGGAGGAAGGTTGGTAATTCCTGGTTTTAATGATGCTCATGTGCATTTTGGTCCTCTTGATCCCGACTATATTGAACTCCGTTATACTACTGATCCTTCAGTTATAACTCAAAAGGTTAAGGAACAGGTTGGAAAGTCAGGCCGTGGGGAACTTATCAGAGGAGGCCATTGGGAACACGAAATGTTTATTGATAAAAAATGGCCCGCAAAAGAGTTATTAGATAAAGTTTCTCCGAATAACCCTGTTATGCTTAGCCGGGCAGACGGACATTCAATTCTGGTGAATTCTTTTGTGCTAAAAGCTTCAGGAATAACAAAAAATACTCCCAACCCTTTTGGTGGGGAGATACAAAAGGATCCGGTTACCGGAGAACCCACGGGAATAATTAAGGAAAATGCAGAATCTATGATTAAAACCGGAGAAGTTAAACCGGTAAGAACTGCTGAAGAAGAAACCGTAAGGGTATGGAAAGGGTATCTTCTTGCATTGAAAGAAGCCCGTGAACTAGGGGTCACCAGTGTTCAAGTGCCTGGAGCAGCTGATTTCGGAGCTTATGAAAAACTTCATAGAGATGGGGAACTCACAAGCAGGATTGATATTGGCAAATCACTTACTTCAGATACAATTCTGCTGAAAAACTACCTTGAGCTTGAGAAAAAATACCCAAAAGAGACCAACTGGATCAGATTCGGTTACCTGAAAGCATTCATAGACGGAACAATAGGATCAGGAACCGCTTTAATGTTTGAACCCTTTACAGACAACCCATCCACATCAGGGCTTTCCATGATGCCATATTCCGAGTTTGAAAACATGGTTGTAACAGCTGATAAATATGGTTTTCAGATCGGTGTTCATGCAATTGGCGATAAAGGAAATAACTGGACTCTCAACGCATTTGAAAAGGCAGAACAGGTAAACGGTAAACGCGACAGTCGTCACCGCGATGAACATGCACAAACACTTCAACTTTCTGATATCCCGCGTTTTGCAAAACTTGGAGTGATCGCTTCAATGCAACCTACACATTGCATCTCCGACAAGAAATTCTGTGAAAAACGTATTGGTCCGGAAAGAGCAAAAGGGGCTTATGCATGGAAAAGTCTTGCAGATGCCGGTGCAACACTTGCGTTTGGCACAGATTACCAGGTCGAACCGCTTAATCCGATGGAGGGACTTTATGCGGCAGTTTCCCGGAAAGACAGGCTTGGGGAAGAAGGTGACGGGTGGCACCCTGAACAAAAGATCAAAATGGAAGATGCAATAAAATATTATACTCTTGGTTCAGCATATTCCCAGTTTATGGAAAACCGGAAAGGGATGATAAAAACCGGTTTTCTGGCAGATATTGTAATAGTTGACAAGGACTTACTGGCAATACCAGAGAATGAGATAATGAAAACAAAAGTGGATTATACAATAACCGGGGGTAAAGTTGTGTATGCTTCAGGCAAATAAGACAGCGAAGCGTTAAGACCTATTTCGACAGTGAGAACAATATCTCCATAGCCTGCTCTCTTGTAGATCCGCAAAACTCAGGTTCCGCATTAAAATCAGAACATACTTTTGGTTTGCCGGCGGTATTATAAATAGCACACCTTAAATCATCCTTCAGATGAATGCACCTCACCCCTGCCGGCTTGCCAGCGGCCATCCCGGGTAAAGGAGAAGAAATTGACAATGCAACACAACAGGCTCCACAATTTTCTCTGCAATTCATCCGGCAAATATAGGAAGAAGTTTGAAGTACTCAGAGTTAAACTCCAGTCACTCCAATCACTCTAGTGTCACTCTAGTCACTTTAGGATTTTCTTTGTATTTTTACGAAAAATAGTTCAGATGAGAATTGATATTATCACAGTCCTGCCGGAATTGCTTGAGAGCCCTTTTAATCATTCAATAGTTAAAAGAGCAAAGGATAAGAAACTGGTTGAGATAAATATTATCAATCTCCGCGATTTTACAAATGATAAATATAAAAGCGTGGACGACTATGCATTTGGCGGGGGTGCAGGTATGGTTATGATGATAGAGCCGATCTATAAGGCTATTGAAAAACTAAAAAGTGAGAGGCATTATGATGAAATTATCTATACATCCCCGGATGGAGAAAAATTTAATCAGAAAATGGCTAACCAGCTATCACTTAAAAACAATATTATAATTCTTGCCGGCCACTATAAAGGAGTAGATCAAAGAATTCGTGATAATCTGATAACCAGGGAAATATCTATTGGAGACTATGTCCTGTCCGGTGGCGAATTACCGGCAGCTGCTATTACTGATGCTATCGTGAGACTTATTCCGGGAGCTATCTCAGATGAACAATCCGCACTCTCCGATTCCTTTCAGGATGATCTTCTGGCGCCACCTGTCTATACAAGACCGGCAGATTTTAATGGTTGGAAAGTTCCTGAAATACTTCTTTCGGGCCATACAGCAAAAATCGAAAACTGGAGACATGAACAGTCAGAGGAAAGGACCAGCAGGTTAAGACCTGACCTTTTCGGAAATGACGGAGAGAAGTAGGGACTGAGAGACTAATATATTTAGCCCAATAACCCAATAACCCAATAACTTTATAACCAATATCCTTTTAACCTTTTAACCTTACAACTGTTAAACCAAAACCCTGTTTATCTGAATTTTATCATTTTGAAATATAGAAAAGCTTTTGTAAGATTGTATGCGTAATTAATAATTTATTATCTATTTAATAATCAATACTATGAATGCTCAGGATTATATTAATCGGGAAGACAAATTTGGCGCTCATAACTATCATCCGCTTCCGGTAGTTCTCGAAAGGGGTTTAGGACCATTTGTCTGGGATGTTGAAGGAAAAAGATATTTCGATTTCCTTTCAGCTTATTCAGCAGTGAATCAAGGACATTGCCATCCAGCAATTATTAAAGCATTAACAGAGCAGGCAACAAAGCTCACACTCACATCAAGGGCATTTTATAATTCAGCGCTTGGTGAGTATGAAGAATATATCACAAAGTATTTTAAATACGACAAGGTGCTGCCAATGAATTCCGGAGCCGAAGCTGATGAAACAGCCCTTAAACTCTGTCGTAAATGGGCATATAAGAAAAAAGGCATAAAGCAAAACAATGCAAAGATTATTGCATGCGAAGGCAATTTTCATGGCCGGACGATATCGATCATTTCAATGTCGACTGATCCTGATGCCAGAGATGATTACGGACCTTTTACTCCCGGCTTTATAATCATACCATATAATGATTTAAAGGCTCTTGAAAATGCTCTCAGAGATCCCGATGTGGCGGGTTTTCTGGTTGAACCTATCCAGGGGGAAGCAGGTGTTTTTGTACCGGATGATGGGTATCTGAAAAAAGCATATGATCTGTGCAAATCAAAAAATGTACTTTTTATTGCCGATGAGGTACAAACAGGTATTGCACGTACTGGTAAATTGCTGGCATGCGATCATGAAGGCGTTCGCCCCGATATTCTGATACTGGGGAAAGCTTTATCGGGCGGTGTTCTGCCTGTTTCAGCAGTGCTTGCCGATGATGAGATTATGCTGACTATCAAACCCGGAGAACATGGTTCCACTTTCGGAGGCAACCCTTTAGCTGCCAAAGTAGCTGTGGCAGCCCTGGAGGTTATTAAAAATGAAAAACTCGCTGAAAACGCTGATCGTCTGGGTAAAATATTTCGTGAGGCATTCCGTAGCATCAAATCAGATATGGTTGAACTTGTTCGTGGCAAAGGCCTGTTAAATGCAGTGGTTATAAAACCAAAGAATGGTAAAGAAGCCTGGGATGTCTGTCTTGCCATGAAAGATATGGGACTCATTGCAAAACCTACCCATAATCATATTATCCGGTTTGCTCCTCCGCTTGTAATCACAGAAAAGCAGCTCATGGAAGCTATTGGGTTAATAAAAGAAGCATTTAAACTCTTTGAATAAAATTCACATTATGAACAGAAGTAAGATTTTGACATATCTTACCAGGGCTCTTCCAATAATTGTTGTAGTTTTTTTGTTCTCATGCAGAGCAAACCGGGAAGTGACTACCAGAGTTCTTCGTGGAGAAATCAAATATCTTTCATCAGATCCGCTCCTTGGCAGATTGACCGGATCACCCGGCGATAGTCTGGCTGCATTATTCATAAAAAATAAACTGGCTTCCTATGGATTGACACCTCTGGCGGGGGATGGATTTCAGAGATTTAAAGTTCCTGAAAAAGCCCTGGTTGGAAAAGAGAATGTGCTCTCGGTGAATGGAACAACTTATACATCCGAAAAAGACTTTATGCCAATGGAGTTCAGTTCAAATTCCAGTCTTGAATCAGAAGCGCTTTTTGTAGGGTACGGTTTTAATATTAATGCGGATAGCCTTAAATGGGATGATTATAAAGGAATTGACCCAAAGGGAAAATGGGTAATTATGCTTCGTGCCGACCCTGAACCCGATAATACAAGAAGCTCTTTTTCTCAGTTCAGCGGAGACAGAGATAAAGCGCTTATTGCAAAAGACATGGGCGCAGCAGGTGTTTTGATGGTATCTGGTCCTTCGTTTGACCAAAAAGATGCTTTTGAATCATTGAATGCTATCGGATTTTCTGTTGATATACCTGTTTTAAGGATAAAAAGAGAAGTTGCTGACGTCATCCTGGCTAAATCGGAGAAAAATATTGCCACACTCGAGAAAACACTTAACGAAGGCAGGAAGCCGGTTTCATTTTCCACAAAAGTAAAAGTTAATGGGAAAGCTGAAATTGTCAGGGAGTATGCAAGTACAAGAAATGTTGCAATGATACTGCCGGGGGAAGACGAAAAACTGAAAAATGAATTTATTATTCTTGGTGCACATTTTGATCATCTCGGAATGGGAGGACCAGGATCATCCAGCCGTGCCGTTGACACAATCGGTATTCATCATGGAGCCGACGATAATGCATCGGGAGTGGCAATGATGCTCGAGCTTGCTAAAAAATTCTCAAAAACAAGTGGAAGCCACAAGAGAAGCATTATCTGCATTGCCTTTACCGGTGAAGAAGAAGGTCTTCTCGGTTCAAAACATTTTACCGACGAACCCGGAATCGATCTCTCAAAGGTAAATGCAATGATTAATCTGGACATGGTAGGAAGATTAAATGAAACAAATAACCTGCAGATCTCCGGAGTAGGTACTGCAACTGGTCTGAAAGATCTTATATATTCAAAAAGCGATACTTCTGTAATAAAATTAACCCTCTCAAATGAAGGTTATGGACCTTCAGATCACTCCTCTTTCTACGGCAAAAACATACCAGTACTGTTTTATTTTACAGGCGCCCACCTTGATTATCATACTCCTTCCGACACATACGATAAGATAAATTACAAAGGGATGGTGAGAATTTCAGATCTGATATTCCCTGTTGCCAGAGAGTTGGCATCATCTGCCTCCCGGTTACAGTTCAAAGAATCAGGACCAAAAGCAGAAACAGGGAGAGTAAGCAGTAGAAAAGGTGTTACCCTTGGAATTATGCCCGATTTTGCCGGAGTTGTTAAAAACGGACTAAGAGCAGATTTTGTGACACCCGGTAAACCTGCAGCTCTTGGAGGCATGAAAAAAGGCGACATTATCACAGCAATTGAAAATAAACCCGTAAATAATATTCAGGATTATATGTTCAGAATGGGTCAACTTAAACGCGGCCAGACAATAAGCGTTGAAGTATTGCGAGGTGATCAGAAAGTTGTTTTATTGATACAATTATAAACAAGGAGAAAACAAGACAAAAGTGAATTCAAGGTTCAAGATTAAAGGAAAAAGTCAAGAGGATAAAGCCCCCCATTTGGGGGGTTGGGGGGTAAAAAGTGAAAAGTTGAAATTTATAAATTATCTTACAAAATGAAAAAGTTTAGCCTGTGGACACTTGCTTTTGTAATTACAATTTGTGCAGCAATATACCAGAGACATACAGGTCCGACATATCCTAAGGAAGTCAATGTTAATCTGAATAACATCACATATAAACTCAAACTTGTCAGAAGCCTTGCTCTTAATGAAAAATCTGAAGTAAAACTGAATATATCTGATACGAAAATTAAGGCAAGACTCTGCTTCAAACGATTCAACAGCAAAGATGATTA
>JADGPT010000265.1 GCA_017882345.1 Bacteroidales bacterium | reverse complement strand
TATTGATGGTATTGAGCATACGTGCGCCACTAATCTGGATGATTTGAATAAAATCTTGTTGGTCATCACTTGATAAGTTCGGTTCTTTTAAGAGTTCGGTAAAGCCAAGAATGCCATTCATGGGAGTACGTATCTCATGGCTCATATTAGTAAGAAAGGCAGATTTCAAGCGGTCGCTTTCTTCCGCTTGTTCTTTGGCTATGATTAACTCCGCTGCACGTTTTTCTTTCTCCTCGTTTTGAAAGACAAGTTCTTTGTTAGCAATGATTAACTCTGCTGCACGTTTTTCTTTCTCCTCGTTTTGATAAACAAGTTCCCTATTAGCCTTGATCAACTCATCTGCTCGTTTTTCTTTTTCTTTGTTTTGAAAGACAAGCTCTCTATTCGCAATGATTAACTTTTCTTCAGCTAGTTTTCTCTCAGTAATGTCCATTGCGATAAAGGTAACTCCTTTCGACAGGTCATCTTTGTCCAGAGGAGTCGAACTTAAAAATATGTTTAAAACTCTTCCATCTTTACATTTAAAACGAGTTTCAACCGATCCTGTACCTTTTTCAGCAATATGCCTGTATATTACAATACCGGCACTTTCATTTTGTTCATCTTTTTCATATATTGTTTCAGCATCTTTACCTATCAGTTCCGACCGGTTATAGCCTGTCATTCTACAGAAAGTGTCATTAACCTCAATAAATATTCTGCCTGCAACCAGTCCTATACCGACAGGTGCAGCGCTGAAAATACTTTGAAGTTTCTCTTCGTTTTCCTTCAATAATAATTCGGCCGCTCTCTTTCCAGTTTGCATATTATGTTGCTCAATCGCCCGCTGTATGGCTGACGGGAGACGTATGAGCCTGTCCTTCATTATATAATCAACGGCTCCTTTTTTTAACAGTTCTACGGCGGCCTCCTCGCCGATTGTTCCGGAAATACAGATAAATGGAACATCGGGGCAGATTTCCACAGACCATCGCAACGCTGCAAATCCATCGAACCCGGGTAATTTGAAATCAGCTAAAATGAGGTCATACTTATGGCTTCGAAGTAATGAAACATACTCCTTCTCTGACGCAGTGCAGTGCATGTTTAAATTATATCCTGCGTCTATCAGCAATTCACCCATGATTTCAACATCCCGCGGGGAGTCCTCAAGACAAAGTATGTTTAAAACCTCATTCATTTTATCTTTTGTCTTTATCAGATAATTTACTCACAGGTGGCACTTCATTAATAACGGCCCAAAAGACACCTACCTGCTTCACTGCTTCAATAAATTCTTTGAAATCGACAGGCTTTACCACATAAGCATTAACTCCAAGCTCATAACTTTTGATTAGATCCTGCTCCTCGCGGGAAGATGTAAGCATAACAACCGGAAGCATTTTCAATTTATTATCATTTCGGATAGCCCGAAGAACTTCTATACCATCCATACGGGGCATTTTGATATCCAGCAGTAATACTGCAGGATCCCCGGGTTTACGTTGTTTGTACTTTCCTTCACAACGCAGATAATCCATAGTTTCCACACCATCTCTCACGGCAATAACGTTATTGGCCAGGTTATGGTCTCCCAGAGCCTCAAGTGTCAATTCAACATCCCTGGGGTTGTCTTCTGCAAAAAGAATTGTTCGAATTTCTACCATAATATTCCCTCCTTATTTATTTGGTATTGAAAAATAAAATACAGCTCCTTTGTCGGGCTCGGCTTCAGCCCAAGTGCGTCCTCCATGACGCAAAACTATCCTATGCACATTTGCCAGGCCAATCCCGGTTCCTTCAAATTCTTCCGTAGGGTGCAGGCGCTGGAATACTCCAAAAAGCTTCTGAGCGTATTGCATATCAAACCCGACTCCATTATCGCGCACAAATAAAACCAGCTCCTTATTCTCTTTACTGACTCCGATCTCGATCCTGGCTTTCTTTCTTGTACGTGTGAACTTGACAGCATTGCTCAGCAGATTCATCCAGACAAGACGGAGCATTGCTTCATCGCCATTTACGGAAGGTAATTTTCCCAGGACCCATTCGATTTTACGATCAGGATTATCTTTACACAGCGATTCTTTAACTTCTTTAACGATTTCATTCATATCAAGATCCGATTGGTGCATCTCCATACGACCGGTTCTGGAAAATTGCAGAAGGTCGTCAATCAACATTCCCATGATACGCACAGAATCACCAATAGAATTCAGATAGTGCTGACCCTTTTCGGGTAATTCTGATTGAAATCGTTTGTTGAGCAATTCCACGTAGCCACTTACATGGCGCAGAGGCGCCCTGAGGTCGTGGGATACCGAATAACTGAATGCTTCCAGTTCCTTGTTAGAGGCTTCCAACTGAGCGGTTCGCATAACCACACGACCCTCAAGTTCGGCATTGAGTTTACGTATTTCTTCCTCCGCCCGTTTGCGGTCAGTGAAATCATTGTAAGTCCCTTCAATTCTTATTAACCCGCCCTTTTCATCTTTTATCAAGTGGGAATTCGCCATGACAACAACCTTTTCACCACCGATTGTCTTTGCATTTATAAGATAGTTCCTTATGAATCCCCTGGTCATTAACTCATGCAGATATACTTTTCTTTCATCAGAATTCTGCCAGAAGTCGGGTAATTTTATTCCTTTCAAATCCTTAGCAATGTCAAAGCCTAGAATCCGGTTAAAAGCCTGGTTGTGGTCTAGTAACAACCCTTCAGATGTAACACTATAATAACCTTCATCGAGGTATGTCACTATCTCATGGAACTTACGCTCGCTTTCCTGCAGCGCCTTCTGTGATATACGCTCCTGAGTCTGATCGCGAAAAACCAGCACCATCCCGGTAATATCGCCCTCTTCGTTACGGATGGGGGCACCACTGTCGGCAATTGGATACTCAGTTCCGTTTTTGGCAATAAGCATCGAATGGTTGGCAAGGCCTACCACTATTCCTTCGCGCATAACACGGCGCACGGGGTTTTCAACGATTTGACGGGTTTCTTCGTTGATGATCTGAAATATCTTTTCCAGTGAATTGCCTTGAGCTTCCTCCTGCTTCCAGCCGGTTAACTCTTCAGCTACCGGATTCATCATTTCAACTCTTCCTGCAGAATCGGTAGCGATCACACCGTCACCCACACTCATCATTATAGTGCGATATCTCTGCTCGGATTCTTTCAGCGCAATTTCTGTCTTACTTTGACTTTTCAATGTACTGCTTCTCTTCATGATCTTCATATTTCCAGTTACAACTGAAATCTGTCAGGAGTTTCAGTTTCTCCTGACAGATCTATAATCAATAAGTTTCCTATTTTCTAAAGCTGAAAACTCTAAAGACTTTTACCCTTTCCCTATAATATCTTTATAAAAGAAAGCTGATAAGAAAAGATTAAAAGCAAGGTAATCAATCTTTCGGGAAGAAAGGGTGAGTTTAACGGAATATATTTACCAGCTAATCATATTAC
>JADGPT010000264.1 GCA_017882345.1 Bacteroidales bacterium | reverse complement strand
AAATATCATTTTTACCGAGTCAACCTCTTTGGGAATCAGGACATTTCCATTCAGAAAAGATACACTGGTACGAAAATTCGAAACTATTCAGTCTGTTTATGGGGAATTGACTGTTAAACGATCATATTATAACGGGAAGGAAGTATCCTGTAAACCCGAATATGAAGATTGCAAACATGTAGCTGCTGAAAAGGGGATTCCGGTTAAAGAGGTTTACAATAATATTATGGCCTTATTACTTAAAAGTACAAAGTAGGTAGTATTTGGTACCTTGAAAAACTAAATATAAAAGTAACTTGAGGTAACAGAGTAAAGATTCCCCTTTCAGATGAAGAAAGTGGTGAAATTGATTAGTATTAAGAAATACTGAATAATGAAATGGATTCAAAAGACGAAAAAACTCTAAAACTCGACGCCATTCTAAAATATCTCAATTCATTTGTGGTTGCTTTTTCAGGCGGAGTTGACAGTACTTTTCTATTACACCATGCTCATACAGTAAAAAAATCAGGTGTAATCGGTATCACAATAAGAACACCATGTATTCCATCGCGCGAAATAGAGGAAGCCATTGAGTTTACAAGTTCATTTGGCATAAAACATAAAATAATAGATCTCGCTTTTCCTGAAATTATCAAAAATAATCCCATTGACAGATGCTATTCGTGCAAGAAGACAATTTTCACGAATTTATTGGGATTTGCAAAGGAAAACAATTATCAATTTGTAATTGATGGAACAAATGCAGATGATCTCAGTGATTTCACGCCGGGAATTCAAGCTCTTAAAGAACTGGGTATCAGGAGTCCTCTTCTTGAATCAGGTCTCACAAAAATAGATATCAGAGAATTATCAAAGGAGGCAGATCTTGATATCTGGGACAAACCAGCTATAGCTTGTCTGCTCACCAGAATCCCTTATGATACCGAAGTTAATGAAGGAGTACTCAGGTTAGTCGAGGAGGCTGAAAATATGTTACTTGAACAAGGTTTTCCCGGAACAAGAGTCCGGATACACGGGGATTTAGCCAGAATTGAATGTCTGCCCGGATACATCGAAAAAATCGTTCGTAAGCCTCAAAAAGAACAAATCATTTCCAACCTGAAAAAAATTGGTTTCAGATACGTATCTTTGGACCTTGAAGGTTACAGGGCAGGAACTTCAAATCCTGAAAAAAGAGAAATATGAACGCAAAAGAAGTAGAAAAACTGCTTAAGGAAGTTAAAAAAGGAGAGACTAGCATTGAAGAAGCTCTGGAAGTACTTAAAAATTTCCCCTATACAGATCTTGGTTTTGCGAAAATAGACCATCACCGTGAATTGCGGACAGGTTATCCTGAAATTATTTACTGTGCAGGTAAATCAGTCGGTCAGGTAAGCGAAATATTCAGAGTGATGACAGAAAAGGAAAATAATGTTATCGGAACCAGGGCAAATCAGGAAATGTATGAAGCTGTCAGGAGCATTTCAGCAGATGCAGTATATTACCCTATGGCGAGGATCATCTCATTACAAAAGAATAAACCTAAGTCGGTTGAAAGTAGAATTGCAATTATCACAGCCGGGACTTCCGATATGCCGGTAGCAGAAGAAGCTGCAATCACAGCTGAACTACTTGGAAATAATGTGTTAAGAATATATGATGCAGGTGTGGCAGGTATTCACCGGCTTGTTGATAAGTTACCTGAAATCAGAAACTGCCGCGTAATAATAGTTATAGCTGGTATGGAAGGAGCCCTTGCAAGCGTAGTCGGAGGATTGGTTGATAAACCCGTCATTGCTGTTCCCACAAGTGTTGGGTATGGCGCTAATTTCGGTGGCATTTCAGCTCTTCTGGCAATGCTGACAAGTTGTTCAACAGGGATTACCGTAGTGAATATTGATAATGGATTCGGAGCCGGTTTCGCTGCCAGTATGATTAATAAGATGGAGTGATTCTTTTTTACTATGGCAGGGAAAATATTGGTTTCCACAGCATACTTACCGCCTGTTGAATACTTCTCACTTATTTCACAAGCAGATGAAATATTGATTGAAAGAGAGGAAAACTACCTTAAACAGTCTTACCGTAACAGATGTTATATTCTATCCACGCATGGCACACAACTTCTTTCGGTACCGGTTTATCTCGGCAGTCAGCATAAAACACCTTTAAAAGAAATCAGGATTGATTACTCCAAACGTTGGCAACAGGTCCATTTAAGAGCTCTGACAGCTTCATATAACTCATCACCTTATTTCCAATTTTATTTTGAAAATATTGAAAAGATAATTTCACGGAAAATAGATTTTCTTATTGACCTGAATATGGAACTCATGGAATCAGTTCTGAAAATGCTAAAAATGGAAATTAAAGTTACATATACAACTAATTTTGAACCTGTCGGTGAAACTGAAAATGATTTCCGGTACAAAATATCACCTAAAGCAGAATCTCAATTCTTTGGAAAAGAATACTTGCAGGTATTTAATAATCCCAATCATTTCGTTCAGGGTCTGAGTATTGTTGACCTGATTTTTAATATGGGGCCGGAAGCTACCGGCTATCTGTAAAAAAAAGAGGCTATCTCAATTGAGAACGCCTCTTGTGAAGGAAGTCATCAAAGTATCAAATACCAAACTTATATCCGAAAGTAGCTGTAAAAGTGTTTCTCATTGTTTTAATTGTTGCAGGTTCAAGGTAACCTGGGTCAGAATACATATAGTACAATCGTTTGCTGGACAGTGCTGTACAAGCCAAATCCAGATAAAAATTCTGCTGTCTGAAACCAATACCAAACGAGAGAGAATTATAATCAAGGTTTTTGTTATCTGCAGTGAGTTTAAAAGCTTTCCCGTAATAACTATAGCCACCTCTCAGGTATATATTACTTAATCGTAATTCGGCGCCAAGTCGAAGGTTTGAAGCTGGCTTGTACATTTCCCTGATATTACTGTTTTCATTGGAGTAATTCTGATTATCAATCGCATTGCTGAAATGAGACATACTGTAATCTACATACTCGTAATCAGCGCTAATTATCGCACGCTTTTTTATCTGGAGAGCTAAACCGGCATTAGCTCTGAACGGGGTAGTTAAAGTATACGTGTAACTCATTGGGTTGTTTAAAGACTCATAGTGATCAATATTATTAACTTTATTATCAAAATATGAAGAAATATTGTCAAAGTAATTCTCAGTAATTCTATATACTGTTGGAGATTGTAAAGCAAGGCCTATCCTTAAGAATTCAACAGGCTTAATTATTGTACCTATTTTCAGAGAATATCCTGTACCAGTAGCCTCAAGATGGTCGGTATATGTAAAACTCTTGAAATCATAAATAGTATTATTAACGTCCGACTCGAGGTGTTCTATATGCCCCGTATAATTTAGTCTGCTGATTCCCAGAGTTGTTCCTAAGTAAAACTTATTGGAAAAATTAGCTCCAATTGAGAATGAATGTTCGCCGGTATAGCC
>JADGPT010000263.1 GCA_017882345.1 Bacteroidales bacterium | reverse complement strand
TTAGAAATTCAGGGCTCTGATGACTAAATTTATGTTTGATAACCGTCAGATTATCGTATAATGGTTGCATATACGGGTCCATTTTTTCTTTAACATCCCCGGGTAAAAATCCGAGATCACGATTGGCCAGAGAAACAATCGGCCGGGCAAGAAAAATCTGTTTATATCTCTTGTGTTGCTGTAAAGCTGCAGCGAGTGCGAGAAGAGTTTTTCCTGTTCCGGCTTTACCGGTTAAGGATACCAGCTGAATATCAGGATTCGACAGAGCTTCAATTGCAAATGTCTGTTCGGCATTTCTTGGATCGATTCCGTATGTCATTTGCTTGATTACCCTGCTAAGGGTTTTATTAATGGGATTGTAATGTGCAAGAGCGCTTGCTCCGTTGTTTTTCATGATAAAAAACTGATGTCCCTTCAGATTTGGTTCAAGATTGAATTCTCCTGAACTTACACCTTCCGGAAGCTCGTAGAGTTTACTTATTGATGCCTGATTAACCCCCTCCAGAATCCTTATTCCCTTGTAGAGATCGTCAATATTGGCAACCTTGTCATTTTCATAATCCTGGGCAATTATACCCAGCGATTTGGCTTTCATCCTAAGGTTAATATCTTTTGTAATCAGAACAACTGTTTTATCCTTATTTGCGCTGGAGACATACTCGGCAATTGCTAAAATTCTGTGATCAGCCGTTCTTTCAGGAAACGATTGACTTACCTTTTCCGAGAAGTCTTTGCCTGTTTCAATATGCAAATTTCCAAGGTTTTCACCTAGTGGAATATTGGCAGTAAGCAGCAAATCACCTGAGAGTTTGTCGAGCTCACGGGTAAACTCGCGGGCATGAAAGTTGATAAGATCATTTCCTCTTTTGAATTTGTCAAGCTCCTCCAGAACAACAATAGGAATTATAACATCATTTTCTTCAAAATTGTAAATACACTTATAATCATGAAGTAAAACGTTCGTATCAATAATAAAAAGTTTCTTGTTGTGTTTCCTTCTCATCGTTAATGATTTAATATCAATGGTTTACATCTTAATAAACAGACATTATCATACCTGCAAAAATAACTATTTTAAGGTACAAATTGTTAAACTGTTGGAAAGTATATTAATTTGTACGCGAAAAACAGAAACGCATACACTATACTTTTGTCTTTTTACTTTTGTCTTTTGTCTTTTTACTTTTAAATTTAATATGACATACGAACAAACCCTGGAGTTTCTATACAGTCAGCTTCCTGCATATCACAGGATTGGGAAGGCTGCATACCGGAATGACCTGAAAAACACAATTTTACTGGACAATTATTTCCACAATCCTCACCTTAAATATCTTACGATTCATGTGGCCGGAACAAATGGAAAAGGGTCCGTAGCTCATATGTTAGCTTCTGTTTTGCAGGAAGCAGGTTATAAAACCGGATTGTACACTTCACCTCACCTGAAAGATTTCAGGGAGAGAATAAAAGTCAACGGAGAGATGATTCCTGAAAATGATGTTGTAAAATTTGTTACAAAACACAGGAATATAATCGAGTCAGTAAAACCCTCATTTTTCGAAATGACTGTTGCCATGGCCTTTAATTTCTTTGCTGAAAGTAATGTCGAAGTTGCCGTCGTTGAGGTTGGGCTCGGAGGACGTCTTGATTCAACTAATATTATAAGTCCGGTCTTGTCGGTTATAACCAATATCGGCCACGATCATATGGACCTGCTGGGGGATACCTTTGAAAAGATCGCAGTTGAAAAGTCAGGAATTATAAAAAAGAAAATCCCGGTTTTAATAAGCGAAACACAACCGGAAACAGAAAATGTTTTTATTAAAAGAGCAAATGAATCTGATTCTCCGATCTTATTTGCAGATAAAATGTTTTCATGCGATCTTGAAAATAGTGATAGCCTGAGCAGTAAAAGAAAATATTTAATGACCGAATTATCAACGAATCAACGGTTCGAAGGTGAAACAGCGCTCGGAGGGGATTACCAGTCAAAAAACCTTCAGGTGGTTTTTGCTGCCACTAATGTGTTAAAAAATATATTTGTACTTTCAGAGGAAAATATTACTGTAGGTATCAGAAAAGTCGTTATAAACACTGGTCTCTACGGTCGATGGCAAATATTGGGTACGTCTCCATTAACTATTTGCGATACAGGGCATAACAGGGAAGGGTTGGAGTATGTATTGGATCAGGTGCGACGTACGCCAAAATCGGTATTACATATAATCCTTGGTTTTGTTAATGATAAAGACCTGGGATCAGTTTTACCTCTCTTCCCGACCGATGCTCTTTATTACTTCACAAAAGCTTCAGTTCCAAGAGCGCTTAATGAAGAAATTCTGCAGTTGGAGGCTTCGAAATACGGACTTACCGGACAGTGTTTTTCAGATGTTAAAACTGCCCTCTCTTCAGCCAGAAAAAACGCTGGAAAAACGGATTTGATATTTATTGGAGGCAGCACTTTTGTTGTAGCTGAAGTTGTTTGAAAAGTTCCGTATTATTCCTTGAGCTGTATTAATTATCAACAAAGAATTAAAGAAATATTTTCATAAGTTTGCATGCTAATGTAAAATTAATGGGAACAAGCATTTATTTCTGGATTGGATTCCACCTTTTTGTTTTCATAATGCTTGCACTCGATCTGGGTGTCTTTCATAAACATTCGCATAAAGTACCTGTAAAAGAAGCAATTATATGGAGTTGTATATGGATCACACTTGCCCTGTTATTTGATTTATTTATCTATCTGGATAAAGATTTCGGTCCGACTAAAGCTATGGAGTTCCTTACCGGTTATGTAATTGAATACTCACTTAGTGTTGACAATATTTTTGTTTTTATTCTTATATTCTCTTATTTTGCCGTTAATAAACAATATCAGCATAAAATTTTATTTTGGGGTATTCTAGGAGCACTGATAATGAGAGGTTTATTTATCTTTACCGGTGTTGCACTTATTAACAGGTTTCAGTGGATTGTTATCATATTTGGGGGATTTTTGGTTTTTACAGGAATCAGAATGTTATTCCAGAAAGAGGCAGATGTTGATCCTGAAAAAAATATTATTATAAAATTCTTCAGGCGATTTCTTCCTGTATCAAAATCTCTGCATGGTGATAAATTATTTATTACGGAGAACAGGAAGTTATACGCTACACCTTTATTCCTTGTTTTACTGATCATAGAATCTTCCGATCTTATTTTTGCAGTCGATAGCATTCCTGCCATACTTGCAATAAGTAAAAGCACATTTATTGTTTATACTTCCAACATTTTTGCAATATTGGGTTTAAGGTCACTTTATTTTGCAATTGCCGGAATAATGGGACTTTTCCATTACCTGAAAATCGGTCTGGCTTTCGTCCTTACTTTTGTTGGATTGAAAATGCTTCTCGCGTATTTCCATTTTGAGATACCAATAGTTACATCTCTTGGAATAATTATTTCAATTCTTCTGATATCAATTCTTGC
>JADGPT010000262.1 GCA_017882345.1 Bacteroidales bacterium | reverse complement strand
CTGAGTAGTCTTTTTTACTATTAAAGTCATTCCTTTCATAGAAGGTTATTTTTTGCCTTTTAATCTTAAAATTGTCAGTACCCCGAGTACGGCAGTTACCAGTACAACCGCTTCACCCATAGTATCGTAACCCCTGAAGTCAAATACAACACCTGTAACAAGGTTTGCACTACCTGTTTTTTGTGCAGCACCTTCAATATAATAATTTGCCATTCGTAACGAACTTTTTCCAAGAACATCAAGTGCCTGAATTGAAACCGAAAAGAAATAGAGAAGTATCACTATTATTAAGATACCGGTTACTGCAGAAATATATCCCTGCGTGTCAGGTTTTGAAAATGATTCCTCACGCGAACTGTCGAGGACAACTGCAACCATTATTATAAGTGTTATTGTATCCACTACGATCTGAACAATCGCCAGGTCAGGAGCTTTCAATAAAAGGAAACAGATAACTAAGCTGTACCCTACAATCCCACAGGCAATCACAGACGACAAAAGATCTTTTGCATGGATAGCGTAAAGAGCCCCTAATATCATCAATCCTACTATAATTGATATGGCCAGATCCATTTCAATTTTTATTAATTATATCATTATAAGTAACATAATAATTAATCCTGCAAAAATCCAGATGACATATCCAGATAATACACCGGTATGAGCTTCACTCAACTGGTGACTCAGCCAGAGAACAAACTGTTTTGACAGATCATAAATATCAAACCATCGCTTTTCTGCTTTAGAGTAGATCCATGAGAAAAACCGGAATTCACTGATAGTCTTATAGAATTCCGGTGTAGAATAACTGGTCTGATCCTGAATTTTTTCTCCACCGATAAAACTATCTTCAGTTCTGAATTTCTTAAGATTGAAAGCCAGGTAAAGTATTATTCCAAGAATTAATGAGATTAAAACAAGCAATGATACAAATGATGAATTCCAGAAACCCGTGAACTGAAATGCACCTGAAACAGGCATGAAAAGTTTAGGTACTACGAAATTTGTGGCAAACACGCCAAAAAAGATGCAGGATATCGAAAGGATAACCAGTGGTATCCACATCATAACCGGTACTTCTCTTACCTTTTCAAATTCCGGTTTCCGACGGCTCAGGAAGATTCCTCCAATGAACTTTACAAAGCTTGCAAGAGTAAGTGCCGATCCCAGTACTGCTAATCCCAGCCATACTACCCATAGTTTATTTGCCACACCTGATCCGGTACCAAAATCAATTATTCCCTGGTAAATCATCCATTTTGAAGCAAAGCCATTGAACGGAGGAACTCCTGAAATTGACATGGCAAAGACAAGGGAGGCAAAGAAAGTAACGGGCATTGCTTTTGACAGTCCCCCGAGATCGTCAATTTCTTCCTTTCCTGTACGGTACTCAACACATCCTGCAGAAAGGAAAAGACCGCTTTTATAAAGAGCATTGTTTATCATGTGAAAAAGGCCCGCTGCCACACCTATCATCGAACCGAGTCCGAATCCGAGAATCATATATCCCACCTGCGAAACTGCATGAAATCCAAGCAAACGCTTGTAATTATGCTGGACAAGCGCCATCATTACAGCAGTGATAATTGAAATTACCCCTATCGATAAAAGAAGAAGAGTCAGCCATTCATTAAGGATGAACATACCGGTTGTTATCCTGGCAAGAAAATATATACCAAGAAGCTTATCCAGGGATGCAGGAAGGTAAGCAGATGAAGAAGCCGGAGCACTCTTTGCATAATCGGGAACCCAGGTATGAAACGGAAAAGCGCCTGCTTTTGTGAAACTGCCTGTGAGTAAAGCCAGGAAAGCAACCACTGCTAAAGCATTTGTTGTTGGTACAGAAATGCCTCCCATACTTAGCGAACCGGAAATCTTCCATATAATTGCTATCCCGATAATCATAATACTATCGGATGCGCCGATAAGAATAAGTGTCTTCTTAGCGGTTGCCGAGCTTTCTTCATCATAACCATGTATCAGCTTATATAAGGTTATTCCGAGTACACCCCAGAATGCAAGGAATAATAGAAGGTTATCAGATAATACAGCACCATATGCACAACCAAGGGTAATAAGGAAATAGGGATAATAGTTTTTAACTCTACCGGCTTTAATATAAACGATTGAATACATTAGAATTAAAAAGGTAAAAAGGCTGACAGACAAAATAATAAGCTTACTCAGACTATCGCTGTTGAACGTCAGATATCTGCCGGCATTGTGGAGAAGATCGAAACCAAATACAGACAGGCCTGAACCGGCAAATAGTTCATTCAGATGCAGCATATGATTACCGGAACTGTATATCACAATTGTCAGATAACCTGTAATGACACTTACCAACAGAGCAACTAAACCTTTGAAGGTTCTGAATTTTTCCGGAACAAAGAAAAGCAACAGACCTATAAGAACAGGCAGAGTTATTATGCTGATAATTTCATTCATAGCTGACTCTTAATTGTTTTCTTAATTTCATTCGTTTTCTTTATTGATTCATTTATCAATTCATTGGCATTCATTATCTTATCTCCTGATTTTAAATCATAGGCGACTGCCATCCGTTCAGTACAGCAGTAGCAGGGGTCAACTGCTGCCAGCGAAATTGTGGCATCAGCGATAGTCTGCCCGATACAGGATTTTTTAAATGTTGCAATGTTGACATAGCTCGGAGCCCTTATTTTATGTCTGACAGGAGAGTTAGAGCCATCTGATTGCACAAAATGAAATACTTCACCTCGCGGAGCTTCCGCCCGGCCATTCCCTATTCCTTCAGGTATCTCTTTAACTTTAACTGTAATATCTCCTTCTTTTTCCTTTTTAAGGCCATCGAGACATTGTTCAATGATTGAAATTGATTCGTATATCTCAAGCAATCTGACCTCTGCTTTGGCAAAAACATCACCTGCTTCGGCAGTGATCACTTTCCAGTTAACAAGCGGATAAGCAGCATAAGGATCGTCTTTTCGGACATCAATTGCCACACCTGAAGCTCTGGCTGTAGGTCCTACTGCTCCATAATCAATAATATCCTGGCGGGTCAGAATACCAACACCTTTGGTTCTTGCATGAATTACAGGATCATCCATCACTGCTCCGGTAAGCAAATCGGTCTTTTTCTTAATATCATCCAATACTTTGTGAATGACAGGAATTTTTGTTTCTTCAATGTCTCTTCTTACGCCACCGACTTTGAACATGGCATAACTGTTCCTGTTTCCGGATATCATCTCAAAAAGGTCAAGCACAGGTTCACGGTATTTCCATGCCCACATGAAAACAGTATTATAACCCAGGAAATGTCCTGCAAGTCCAACCCAGAGCAGATGGCTGTGTATACGCTCGAGCTCACCGATTATTGATCTGATGTATTTTGCCCTGTTTGTAAGCTCGATATCTGCTATTTCCTCAACAGCATTGGCAAAGGCAAACGGATGCGAGCTTGAACAGATTCCGCAAATACGTTCAACAAGAAAAAATATCTGTTCGTAAGTCTTTG
>JADGPT010000261.1 GCA_017882345.1 Bacteroidales bacterium | reverse complement strand
ATGAAGTGCCAAGAATGAAGTCTCACGTTGCTCTAAATCCGGGCGCCTGACCATATTCTTTGCACTCACCACGGTTATTCGTGTTTCATGAACAGCTCTCTGAGGATACTAGCTAGACAAATTTCGCATGACGGGCAATTCATCCCAACTTACCGGGATTAATATCGAGACAAACTTCTTAATACAAGACAATTTTTTCAGAAAATAACTACCTTTATAAAAAATAAAATATCATGAGTACAATTGAGCTTAGACATCATATAATTGAAAAGCTCTCACTTATTGATGACGACTCATTCTTAAAAGCAATTAAGACGATTATTGAGTCTAAAGTTAACGAGCAAGTCTATAAACTCTCTGATTTTCAAAAGAAACGGATCGAATCAGCCAGAGAGCAAAGAAAAAAAGGCCAAACAATTTCTAATGATGTTTTGCAAAAGGAGATTGACCAATGGCTAAATACAAAATAGAGTGGTCAGACGAATCAAGATTAGATCTGATTGATATCCTGGAATTCTACATAAGTAGAAACAAATCTGCTCTTTACAGCAAAAAATTAAATGCTAAGATCAATAAAAGCATTAAGCTCATTACAAAAAATCCATTTTGAAACCATGACAGCGATACAATTAAAGACATTATTAATCCACAGGATATCGGAAATTAACGATGTTTCTTTTCTCAAAGCATTAAAAACAATTCTTGACTCTAAGACTGAAACAGGAGTGATACAATTGACTCAAGAACAACTTGATGACATAATTGCTTCAAAGAAAGAAATAGAACAAGGATTATTCATCGAAAATAATGCTTTTGAAAAAGAAGTCAAACAATGGCTAAACGCAAAATAGTCTGGTCAAATAGAGCCAAGATTAGACTCTATTACATCCTTAATTTCTACATTGTAAAAAATAAGAGTAAGGTATATTCAATCAAACTTCAAAAACTAATTTCAAAAGAGGTCAACCTTCTTTTAAAACAACCCGATCTTGGATTAAAAACGTCTGAGGATACAACTCGGGGACTAATTATTGAGAATTACATTGTCTACTATGAGATTACTGATGATAAGATCATTATTCATACAATCTGGGATAGTAGACAAAATCCTGACAACATAATAATTAAATAACATAACTAACTATAATAAACAGAACTTCATTCGGCACAGCTTGTCCCGTTCCGTCCCGATAGCTATCGGGAGCTATCGGAATATCGGGATAGTACCAGGAATGGAGTACCACTGCAGCAAAAGAAAATTAGTGTTGGATTTCAATAAAGTTGAATTTAAGTAGAAATTTACTATTCCCTGGTCCTGAAACTATTTCTGTAAACGCTTGGTGTACAACCAGTTTTCGCCTTGAAGAGCTTATTGAAGTAAAAGACTGAACAAAAGCCCAGATCGGAAGAAATTTCCTTTATGCTCAGTTCTGAACTTCTAAGAAAATGCACTGCCTGCTTTATTCGAAGAGAGGTATGATACTGTTTTGGCGAAAGACCGGTGTACTTTTTAAACGTTTTACGGAATAAGGAATAATCAATATTAAGATCAATGGCTAACTCTTCAATATTGAGGTTTTTCACCGGATTATCACGGATAATCAGACAGGCCCTCTGTATAGTTTTTTCTATATGATTATGCCTGAAATTCTCATTTTTTTTTATTGATATTATCTGACCCAGTATGTGCATTATTAGTCCTGAACATATCTGATGGTATCCGGGTCTTTCGCTGACAACATGGTTAAAAATGTCCTGAAAATTGTTGATTATATTATCCTGGAACCCGATCTGTATTACACATGATTCATGCAAATACTCTGAACTATTGATCATTCTATCAGCAATCTCACCTTTAAAACCTACATAGTGTTCCTTCCATCCTTTTTGCTTTAAGGGCCTGTAGCGATGCCAGCGATTGGGAATTAAGAGGATCACTGATCCTTCATTTATCTTGTAGGTTCCCGTTTTAGTCTCCATTATACCCCCACCTTCAGTAATATAGTTGATCTGGTATTCGTCAAGGATTCGTCCGTTATGCCAGTTAAAATTATATCCTGTAGGGTGCCCGGCCGGAGGATAATCTGCGTCAGGAAGAACTCTTGCAGAACCGGCTACCGTAAGATAAAGTCCCCAGCTTTTGTCTTCAGGATTATTAGTAAGATATTTAAAACTATTATCCATAATAATGCCATTTTATATAAATAATATCCCATTTTATATATTGAAATCATTTGAAATGAGTAATATATTTGATTCAATAATTTGCCAATTTACTTAATATGCATTAAAATATATGGATTCAATACTGAGTATTTTACTTATGGCAGCAGGCAGTATGTGTGCCGCAAGCTTTTATGTTCCTATTAAAAGGGTGAAAAGCTGGTCATGGGAATCGTACTGGATAGTTCAGGGTCTATTTTCATGGATTATCGTTCCAGTTCTTTTTACCTGGATCACGGTTCCATCAGGAACCTTTGGCTCAATAATCGGATCGGCTCCTGCATCAGCAAAATGGTGGGCTATATTTTATGGTGTACTGTGGGGAGTTGGCGGACTTACATTCGGTCTGAGCATGCGCTATCTTGGAGTTGCACTTGGTCAATCCATTGCCCTGGGTCTGTGCGCAGGAATAGGAACTTTGATTCCACCCATATTTGCCGGACAAAACCTTCTATCCGACAGAGCAGGAATTCTTATGCTTTTAGGTATTTCTGTGAGCATCGCGGGTATCGCCATAATTGGTTACGCCGCGAGTCTTAAAAGCAAAAGCATGTCGGAGGAAGAAAAAAGGTCTGCTGTTAAGGAATTTGCATTAAAAAAGGGGATTATTATAGCAATATTAGCAGGTGTTATGAGCGCTTGTTTCAGTTTCGGGCTTTCTGCAGGCAAACCTATTCAGGATGCGGCGATAAATATGGAAACCAATCCTCTTTTTGCCAAAAACCCTGTGATCATGTTTGTAACTCTTGGTGGATTTATTACAAATCTTATCTATTGTGTATTCCTCAATATTAAAAACAGAACTTATAAGGATTATCTTTCTCCTCCCTCATCAGTAATTTTTAGTAATATCTTTTTTTCAGCCATTGGTGGTACTTTGTGGTATCTGCAATTCTTTTTCATGGGTATGGGAGAGAGTTTGTTACCTGCTGCCATGGTCGCATTTGCCTGGAGTATCCTAATGTCGATGAACATTGCATTCAGCAATATATGGGGCATCATCCTGAAGGAATGGAAAGGATCAGACAGAAAGACAGTGACTCTGCTGATACTCGGTATTCTTGTACTGGTGCTGTCGACATTTGTTATAAAGTTATAAAGTTAATTTGAAAATGAAAAAATTCAGTTTTTATTGTCTCATTCTCAGATTTTTAAATTCATAAATTATCAAATCGATAAAATTTAATTATCAAATATCCTTTAATTATGAAATCACTAAAACTTACACTTATTTTTCTTTCTCTATTCGGAGTCACTTTTGCCCAGGATCTTTCTTTGAAAGAATTAACAGTGGATCATAAGGTAAATCCGATTGGTACCGACAATAAACAGCCCAGGTTTTCCTGGAAGA
>JADGPT010000260.1 GCA_017882345.1 Bacteroidales bacterium | reverse complement strand
GTACGCCGGAAGCTATTGCATGGGATGCATCATTTAAAAACATGATTGATCCTTCAGGCAGAGCAGTAAAAAGCGTACATATTGATTCCTATAAGTGAATTTTTATAATTTTAGGCTCTTCAGAATTGAGAAATCTTATACTCTAATCTTTCAATAAGTGTGAATGAATGATATCTGATTTTCAAAATCTTAAAGCAACTGACAGGATCCTGTCACTGAAGAATAAGACACTTTCATCCGAACGGTATCTATCAATCGAACAAGCCAAAATAATTACCCGGGTATATCAACAAAATGAGGGTTTCCCGGTTATTTTAAAGCGTTCAGAAGCGTTGGCTAAATCGCTCTCAGAGATGCCTATAGATATCGACCCTGAAGAGTTTATCGTTGGCAACCGTACACCGGACATCAGGGCAGGGGTAGTGTTTCCGGAAGCAGGTATTAACTGGCTGATAAATGAAATTGAGAGTTTGCCTGAAAGGCCACAGGATCCTTTTAATGTGAGGCCAACCGATGTCACTTATTTCAAAGAAATAATTGAACCTTTCTGGAGTGGAAAAACGCTGGAAGATGATATTTACAGATCCTATGGGCAAGAAATTTCTTCTATTGAAAAAGTAGTTAAAATCAATCAGAAAGATCACGCTCAGGGCCATATATGCCCGAAGGTTGAAGATTGGCTCAAATTTGGTCCGGCAGGGTTGTTAAGAATAGCAAATGAAAAGCTGGCACTTGCTTCAGATAACCGGAAGGTATTTTATAAAAGTGTATGTACTACCCTTGACGGTGCATGTAAATTTATCTATCGTTATGGTGCATTGGCTTCTGAGATGTCCAATAATCAGAAAGATGAATCATTAAAAACAAACCTTCATGAAATTGCAGATGTCTGCATAAAACTATCATCAAATCCTCCGGGAACTTTCCGGGAGGCTTTGCAGTCGGTCTGGTTTCTGTTTGTAATCCTGCACATGGAGTCAAATGCCTCTTCATTTTCGCCAGGACGAATAGATCAATATTTGTACTCTTTTTATAAAAATGATCTTGAATCTGGTAGAATTGATGATGACAAAACCTTAGAGTTACTGGATGCTTTATTTATTAAGTTCAATCAGATTGTTTATATGCGCAATGCACACAGTGCAAAGTATTTTGCAGGCTTTCCAATCGGTTTCAATGTGACTATAGGAGGACAAAGGAAAAACGGAGATGATGCCACAAATGAATTGTCATTTCTGATTCTTAAAACCCAGGATCATATCAGGCTACCACAGCCGAATCTGACAGCCCGGCTTCACAAACGTTCTCCTGATGAGTTTATACGTGAATGCAGCCGTGTAATAGGACTGGGCAATGGTATGCCTCAGATCGTAAATGATGAAAGTATTATACCTGCTTTGAACTCCATTGGTATTGATCACGTGGATTGTTTGGATTACGCGCTGGTCGGTTGCGTGGAACTAAGCACTCAGGGCAATTATCTTGGATGGAGCGATGCGGCAATGTTCAACCTGGTGAAAGCACTGGAACTTACTCTTAACGATGGCAGGAGCATGATTTCCGATAAACAGATTGGTTTAAAAACAGGTTTGCTGGATAGTTATGCTGACTATTTTTCGTTTGAAAATGCATTCAGAAAACAAATTGATTTTTTTGTTGATAAAATGATTCTGGCTTGCGAGGCAGTTGAAAAATGTCATCAATCACATCTGCCATCACCATTCCTGTCTAGCGTAGTTGATGATTGCATTGCGAATGGAACAGATATAACAGCAGGAGGTGCAAAATATAATCTGTCGGGTATCCAGGCAATTCAGGTAGCAAATATTGCTGATAGTTTAGCAGTCCTTAAAAAACTTGTGTTTGATGACAAGGTTGTTAAAAAGGAGACTATGCTGGATGCTTTGAGAAACAATTTTGCCGGTAATGAATCACTTAGACAACTTTGCATAAACCGTGTAGAAAAATACGGTAATGATATTGCATGGGTGGATGAGATAGGAGCGAAATGGGTGACGTACTTCGCAGCTAAGATTAAACAATACAGGAATTTCAGGGGAGGCGGATTTCATATGGGGCTATACACAGTATCAGCACATGTGCCTATGGGGCAGAATGTTGCAGCAACTCCTGATGGTAGATTTGCTCAGACTCCTCTGGCTGATGGAGGAATGTCGCCGATGAACGGACGCGATAAACTGGGGCCTACAGCAGTTTTGAATTCAGTCAGCCGCATACCTTCTCATCTTGCAACTAACGGAACACTTCTGAATATGAAATTTCTTCCTTCATTTTTTAATAATCAGCCCGACAGGGAGAAATTTACTTCACTTCTTAAAACTTTCATTTGTCTTCCTGTTAATCACGTCCAGTTCAACGTAGTAACTTCCGATGAATTGATAAGAGCACAAGCTGATCCCGAGTCTCACAGGGGACTTACTATCAGGGTGGCTGGGTATACAGCTTATTTTACTGAATTAGCAGAAGATCTACAGAATGAGATAATTAAACGGACTACGCATGGTGAAAGAAACTGAAACCGAAGGTAATATTTTTAAGATAAAGAGGTTTTCAGTACATGATGGTCCGGGGATACGCACTTCTGTATTTCTAAAAGGATGCCCACTTAACTGTATCTGGTGCCATAGTCCGGAGGGAATAAGTTCAGACATTTCAATCTGGTATGACAGTAGTCTTTGTATTGCCTGTGGCAAATGTGTTCAGGCTTGTCCTGAGAGCGCTTTAGAACTTTCCAATGATGCTGAACCATATATTAATATCAACCGGAAATTATGTGAGGTAACTGGCGATTGTATAAGAACATGCCCTACCGGAGCAATCCAGTTTACCGGATCACTAACCCGAGTATCTGATATTATAAATGAAATTGAGAAAGACATTCTGTATTACCAGGTGTCAGGAGGAGGTGTCACATTGACCGGAGGTGAACCTCTTTATCAAACTGATTTTTCAATGGAGATTCTGAAAGCCTGCAGGAAAAAGAATATTCATACCGCAATTGAGACCTGTCTGTTTTGCGATAGAGAAACAATTGCGGCCATTTTACAATATGTGGATCTGTTTATTGTAGATATGAAGATCTCTGACATTACTGAGCATATACGCTTTACTGGCAAATCCAATAAAATTATCAAAGAAAACTTTCGGTATTTAGCTGAATCAGGCAAATCTATTCTGCTGCGGATCCCCATGATAAATAACATTACTGACACAGAAGATAATAAGAATGATATAATCAATTTTGTACATAAAGTTGAAAGGAAAATACCTGTTGAATTTGTCAGTTTTAATCCACTGGCTGAAAATAACTACAAAAGATTGGGGATCCCTTTTTTACTTAAATAAAAAATAATCATATATTTAATAAGCCATTCAGTCCGTTTGTGTAATTCTTACGTCATGCTTTTGCACCCTCACACATTTAAGTCTTTATAATCTTGTACATGACTAATATTAAACAAAATAGTTTCATAAACTGTTAATGTATATTAGAAAAAATATCATGATACAAACAGTACTTCATAAGGCAGCAACCCGTGGTGATGCAAACCATG
>JADGPT010000259.1 GCA_017882345.1 Bacteroidales bacterium | reverse complement strand
CTCAAGCGGCACAAACTTCCTTATATTTACAATCATCCCTTCTGGTTTGCACTCGATCAGGTACCTGACCTGCATGAACCCAAGGCTTGCAAAGCTCTTTCCGGTACTTGAGTACAATATGCATGACTAAAGCAGAAAAATGAACTTACAATTGCTCTTGCTGAGAGGTCTGGCAAAGGAATTGCTGCGACAACAGACACTCATTCAGGAAAGTCCGGGCAAGCTTATACTCTTCCAAAAGGAGATAATTTCAGGGAGTTTTTCAGGAATATAGAAAAGGGAAGAAACTACATAGTCACTGAAGACCTTACAAGAGAGCTCCTGATCGATGAAATGAATACCTGGATAGACCTGATTTTTGAAAAAAGCCAGAAAGGGATATAGAAAGATACCTTACCAGAATAAAATCCCTGAATGCAATGGTAAGGATCTCAAGGAGCGCTCTTTTAAACTGTTTCCCGGGCCTTAACCGGATAACCATGAGCTTGCTCTACACGATTTCAAAATCGGGGCTTCCGGCTTCAGTCTATCTCTTTTCAAAAGAAAGTTCTGAAAAGCAAATTGAAAAACAAATAGAGATCGAAAAGCAAAAATAAAGCATTAAACACCGATTTTCGTCAAGTGTTTATGTTCCTTAATTGAACCATGCTCAAGATATCCAATCAAATCGAAGTCTCTTGTTGCCTAACCAGGGTATTGAATACGATTTCTGAAAAATCTCATTCGACTTGAAAACAGGTGTTGTTGCCTTCTTCTTCATTTTGATTATTATCTCCTCGCCAACAACCTCTCCGTTACATCTGCAGTTAATGAAATCGGAAAAAATAGTCTTTGGAGTGCAATCCTCAAATCTCTTCAGGTCATCGGCAAGCAACCTGTAAAGTGTATCGGCTACAATGGTCAAAACAACATCAAAATATATTCGAATCATAAATGGAGAGCTCAAAGTGTTAAGATTGAAAAAATCAACCAACTCAGAGAATTTGTTTTCGATTAGCCAACGATTTGCATACTGCAAAGCTAGAGTTTTAAGCTCGATCTCGAAATTATTTGTAATCAGGAACGTAGGTACTTGCCGGCCATGCTCCTTAAAAATTACCTGGCGAACCTTGAGATTAGTTCGTGGCAGTATGATCTCGCTTTCATACATTTTGAACTTATTGAATTTACGTTTCTCTTTTTTCAGATCCACTTTAATCCAATCCTCATCAGGAATACTATTTACATTCTCGATTAACTTCTTACCGCGTCTCCTCAATGTGATGAACTTGATATTGTCAATATCAAGTTTTTCTAACATCTCATATGTCGTTAATTTGGAATCAAACACCAATGTCTGTTCGATAATCCCTTTCACATCTGTCCAATAGTTCACAAAGTTCATAATCTCATTCGTTTCATCTTGCCTATTGATATCCGTATTCGCACACAGGAGATGTCTGGATTCACCATCCTGGGCAAAGAGTGTCAGTGCGCTTTTCAAACTTTGATGCCTTGCACCCACCCAGTTATCATCCATTTCGGACTTTTCTCCATAGTGTGGGATAGAGTGGAAATCAAGGTTGATGGTATCTCCTTGATAATATTGTGGATATGTAGATTTCATGCGTGATATGAACTCTTTCATGAAAGACTGGATCGTTTCCTTGTCAACCAGGTATGAGTATGTTGATGTGGCAGTTGTTTTTGGTGGAACGTTCAATCCCGCAAAGAAACCAAAGCCTGCATCATGATTGTAACTTGATATTTTGGACAGTCTTTCATGCCCAATCAACTTTAGAGCCAGTATGGAGAAGATGGAATTGATCTTTGATAGTTTTGAAGTTTCCGGGAATGGTACTGATGATATCAGTTCATACAATCCAGTTTGTAAAATATACGGTATGAAGTAGTATATTCCACCGACCTGACATTCGAAACTGTAACTATTAAGTTGGTCTAAATCTATTGCTGTTGATATTTGTGGTAGAAGCGTGTTCTTTTTTGTAAGGCCAAGTTCTTCCTTTGTTCGACGTGGTAATTTTGCGAACCCCTCATCCTTTATTATTCGATTTATTGTCTGAATGCTTGTGTTAAACCCTTCATTTGCTAATATGTCTTTGATTTCATATACTGAATAGTTAGATTCTCTTAATGAAACGACTCTTTCTTGTATGAAATCTGAGGTTTGTCTTTTGTTTGGTCCATAATGTGGTTTCACAAAGAATTCAACTTTTCCGTTTTGGAAATTGCTTACGAGGGATTGGAATGTAGATATGGAATATCCAGCTCTCTTTGCAGCTTCTTTTTGACTTAATGATTCCAGAAAGTATGCCCTAAGAGCTTCATATCGCTTTTGTGCAGATTCTTTTGGGTTCAAGAAATAGTCGGCAGGGTTAAAATTATTATCGTTAGTCGTATGTATAAATTATGGAACTTATAATATTTAAAATTTATTCATAAAACATCTTTATCAACATCTGCTAATGGAGTTTAAGGCCTAATTAGGTGGGTTTTTGTACCATAATTGACTCAGTACATTGATTTATAATTAGATATCAAAAATTTAATGTTCCATGAATTGAACATTTTTAAAGACATATTTTTTAAAAAAACAGTATTGATCATCAGGTTTTGATCCAAAATTGTGGATTTTTTGGTGGAACATAAACGGCTGACGAAAATCGGTGTTAAATTTTTACATCGTCTTTGGAACAAGGCTTAACTGGAATACATAGCAACTGTTTGTGTTGTCGATTTTACTTATTTTGTACTTCACTCAATTGTTTTTCGATCTCTGCTTTCATGGCGTTTAAGCAGTCAACGCAAGTGCAGTCCTGAATAATATCTGTCATGCCGAGACAGCTATCGAGTTCGTCTCGTATATGACAACCACATTTTGCTCTACCAAATCCTGAACCCATATGAGTTACCATATTTTACTCCCTACCCTGAATGATGAGTTATAACTCACCTATTTGTTCATTGTATTTAGGAGTAACTACATGAGGAACAAATAAGCACAATAGATGTATCTGGAAAAGCTCAAGGTTCAAGAATTGGATTAGAAACATTGCAGTGGAAATATATTATTAAATCCAAGAAAATCCCAAAATCAAGAATTTTTGGCTCTTCGTCGTATAAAAAAGGGAAGTAGGGACTTGAAATGCGATAATGCATTTTAGATAACTTCGACGTAGAGTGTGAAATTTTCCTCCGTACCGGTTGTTTCCATCCAAGGTCGTTTGTATATTCCTTTTACTTGCTGGCTGCCTGGAGTTACGGCTTTTATTTCCCATAAATGAGTTCCTCCTCTACCGGGTGGTACTTCAGTCCCTCCAGGAAACTTATCTGTTGTAAACTCGTCACTGAGAATGCTGAGTCCCTGGCTCAGGTTGAGTTGCCAGGAATAGCCTGTGGTCGGGTTTTCCTTAAGTTTCAGGTAAAAAGTCTCTCCATTTTGGAGATTAATGCATTTTCCGTTGTCAGTTTCGGTTACTAGTGCATCGATTCCAATTTATATCCATAAATCAAATTGCGGGCGGCCACCCCAACCTAAAGGATGGGGTATGCAAGGGCCGCCCGCCGTTATCTTGGAATTGTTTAGTGTTCTATGACAA
>JADGPT010000006.1 GCA_017882345.1 Bacteroidales bacterium | reverse complement strand
ATAAATACTCCGGAAATGACCGAGTATATAATAGTTTTTTTTGTATCGATAAATAATTTCTTCAGAAAAGAGATTATTAAAAAATATATAAACAGGAAGCTTAATACTCCGATAAATTTAAACTGAAATATCACCTTTGAGGCAGCCTCAGGGTTATTTAGCAGAGGAGCTATGAAAAACTGTTTTAAAGATGCCACTGCTCCGGATATCACTGCTGTGTCGTAACCAAATAACAGACCACCGAGGGTCGCGGTTAAAGTCAGCAAAATGAGATAGAATTTCGATTTACCTTTGTCCATATTGCAAATATTAAGTTAATCTAAAACCGACTATAAGATTGAATATTAAAAAATTAATTATAATAATGCAAAATCAGGTGTTCCAGGTTTGATCTTTGCATGGCCCTCAATTAACTACACTAAATGTTAGTCAGATTCAACGGATTTGGAATCAAATATATTAATAATAATTTTAAATGTGTGTTATACACTTAAAATAAATTCAAAGAAAATAATTCTTGAAATTACGATTTGTTCTCAACAAATTTATAAAAATTAATTTAAATGTAAAGATTACACTTAAATAAATTGTGACTTCACAAAATAATTGGTTCTGGGAATCATAAACGCCAGGTCACTTCCATTCCTCCAGCGAGGATTGTATAAAATCTATGATCCTCTGATTATCCACTTTCCCGTTTCCGGTAATACTGATCGGTTCACCAAATTTAATATGAATAGGTTTATGACTGTCCAAAGGGCCGGCTTCCTTTATCAACTTACCGTTGCCCCAGAAATCAGTTTTTAATGCAATTGGGACAACATCAACACCGGCTTTCTTTGCCAGCTTCACACCTAGTGAATTGAATTCTTCAGGTTTGAATTCAACACTTCTTGTGCTCTGGGGAAAAATGACTATCGAAATTCCATTGTGTAATAATTCAACACCCCCATTCATTACAGCTTCAAGATCTTTCCTCGGATCCGTTCTTCCAACTACGATCGGATTTCTCGACCTCATAACAGCTCCGAAGAGCGGATGTTTTACCAGACTTTCCTTGACAACAAAGGTGAGCTCCTTATGCGGACCAATAATTGACGGTAAGATCATAGTTTCAAGAGTGCTCATGTGATTGCTGATGAAAAGCACAGGACCTGGTGATTTTGTTATGTTTTCCATACCGGTTATATGAAATATTCCTCCTGTCTTTTCAATAAATCTTAGAATTTCAAACGACGAATCAGTCCAGGCTTTTGTATTATACACTTTCCGGATAGCTTCTTTCCTTGTGCGTAGCACCACTGAAGCATATTTAAATATAAAGTAAATCCTGTTGTTAAGAAGAAATTTCTCTTTAATTGAAAAAGTCTTCTTTTCCCGGGTATTGTAAGTATTTGAATCAAAATAGCCCTTCCGCATGAATCTTATATTAAACCCATTTTCAAATTCTCATAATAACTTACTCCAGGAACCGTAAACTGATTCAAATTCGGGATTCCACACGGAACTCAGGAGGATCATATCTGGAGCTTCTTCCGAAAAGTCAATAAGTCTTTTTATCATTCCTTTATTTACTTTAGAATGATCAAACTTATAAAAAATGAACCAGAAAAAAGCCTCTAATTTAAAAAATCACACATTACCTTTTGAAAAAAGGAAGTATAAGAAGGGTTATTGAAAGACCTATCAATATTACAATTGCTGTCCAACCTATGAAATTAGTAATAGGTTTGTTAACATGTTCTCCCATAATCTTTTTGTTATTAACAAGAATTATCATGCAGACAAGGACGACTGGAAGAAGCAACCCATTTAAAACCTGGGACCATAAAGAAATCTTTATCAAGGGAGCATTGGGCAATAGTATTATAATGGCGGCAACTACAAGGATACCCGTGTATAAAGTGTAAAACTCTTTTGCATCGTTCCATTTTTTATCAATACCTGCTTCAAAGCCAAAAGCTTCACATACGTAAAAAGCAGTTGCAAGAGGGAGAATTGTGGCAGAGAAAATAGATGCGATAAATAATCCAAAAGCAAATACCTGCGAAGCCAGATTACCGGCTAGCGGTTTGAGAGCCAGGGCGGCATCCTTTGCTTCTCCAATTTGAATACCGTTTACATGAAGTGTTGATGCACATGCAACAATAATAAAAAATGCAACAACAACAGTTGCTACACATCCAACAACGATATCAATTAATGTATAAGTATAATTTTTCATCTTCAGCCCTTTTTCAATTACTGAAGACTGCATATAAAATTGCATCCAGGGAGCTATAGTGGTTCCGATTATTCCAATCACCATGGCAATACCCTTAGTGCTTACATCCATCCTGGGATGAATAATAGAAGAGCCTATTTCAGCCCAGTGAGGTTTGCCCATCATCGCCGAGATAACATAAGTTAACAGCGACACACTGAATATCAGAAAAATACGTTCGGCAATCTTGTAGTTTCCTTTTACTACCAGTATCCAGACCATAAATGCTGCAACCGGTACAGAAATATATTTGGATATTCCAAATACCTCCATACTACCGGCTACTCCGGCAAATTCCGTTGTTGTGTTTCCAATATCAGCGAATAGTAGCCCGATAAATATGAAAAAAGTCACTTTTACTCCGGCATTTTCGCGGATCAAATCAGCAAGTCCTTTCCCTGTAACAATTCCCATCCTTGCATTCATCTCCTGAATGATCAGAAGAACTACAAAAGATGGAATAAGAGTCCAGATAAGCCCATAACCATATATTGCTCCGGCTACTGAGTAAGTTGTGATCCCTCCCGCGTCATTATCGACACTCCCGGTGATAATCCCCGGCCCAAGTATTGCAAAAAAGATTGCAACCTGTTTAAGAAGTTTTTTTATACTGAACCCTGACTCCGACATTTATCTCTTATTTGTCCTCCGTTTACGAATAAGGTCTTCAATAACGTCGTCAATAACAACCATACCCTGTAACTGATAATTCTGATCAACTACCGGGACAGCCAGTAGATTGTATTTGGAGACTATCCTGGCAATTGCGCCTACTTTCTGCTCATCGAATAGGTAAACAGGCCCTGACTTCATTATGCCACTGACACTCACATTCGGTTCTGAAACCACAAGATCGCGCAAATTAAATGTTCCGATTAACTCATCGTTTGATTCTACAACGAACATATTATATAGTTCTGCAGACTCGGGTTTTTTGGCTCTCAATTCAACAAGTACTTCTGCTACCGTCGTAGTCGCACTGAAAGAAAGAAAATCAGTTGTCATAATACTTCCCACCCTGTCATCATCATATTCAAGAAGTTCCCTTACCTCCTGAGAAGACTCCCTGTCCATCTCCTTCAACAATATTTCGGCTTTCTCATCTCCGAGCTCATCGAGTATATCAGCGACCTCGTCGGCAGGCATCTTTTCAAGCACATCTGCGGCTTTGTTTACGGGAAGGTTTTCAAGAATATGTATCTGAGCATCGGCCTCAAGCTCTTCAAGAACATCAGCAGCTTGTTCTTCATCGAGTGAAGCAAATACTGACATGCTCGATTTCTTACCCATATCTTCAAGGATATCAGCGATATCCGATGGATGAAGAGTATGCAGTTTTGCATAACTTTTTGAAAGTCTGATATTAAGATTTGAATGGTCGATAGCCTGAACATCATCCCAGAGGATAAATTTAGCGGGTATATTTATTTTAAAAATGGAAAGTATTCGCTTTATCGGTGATGCGATTCCAATTCTGCGCAAGAGACCTTCAATCCCAATATCTACAGCAATGGCGAATGTTCCGGTTGGCAGCGTTGCAAGCCTCACATCATTAACCCTGACCAGCTTGCGGCCATTCAGATCCACTATTTGTTTGTCGAGAATATTTTCGACAAGCAGAAGACCATTATTGATTTCCTCTGCACCAAGCTCAACCAGAGCTGTACAGGTAACGTTAAGCACTTCTCTTGCTTTTGTAACAATAAAACTTTTAAAGGAATAAAACCTGATTTCCTTTTGTATTTTTAACCTTACTCCTGTTACAAGCTGTTGGTTTGGGTCACTGTTTCCCGAAGGCATAGTGTTAAGAAGCAGATCTTTTATTGTACCAATAGCGTCACCATCGGCACCAAAAGCTACTTTACCGATTATTCCGCTTAAATAAAACGTCGTGAGTGATGTCATTGTCACCTCCTTGCTTTTACTGACAAAGAAGGATGTGACCAACAGTACCGGTTATCCTCCTAGATCAGGGTTAAGATTAATATATTCGCCGGGTCACCGTCCATTAAATTCTCAAAATTGATTTCGCGAACAAAAGTAAATTTCAAATCCGAGCTTTCCAAATAATGTTAAATTATTTTGTCAAATTAAGAATTAATAAGTATTGCATGAGCTGGAGTTTGAATTGGCTATGCCCTCCAGACACTTTTATTAGGTATATGTAGGTATTTTTAATAATTTATTAACTCAAAAGAGTAGCTTTTCTTCCGATTTATTCTTTTTTTATTAAATTTGGACTCTATTTTAACATCATTTAAGCTACATAGTGGGAATTTTACGAGACAAACTTTCAAGCTATGATGCCCCGCAAAAAGCAATGCAGGCTGGCATCTATCCCTATTTCAGGGCAATAGAATCCGAACAGGATACAGTTGTAATCATAAACGGCAAAAAGGTTCTTATGTTCGGTTCGAACAGTTACCTGGGGCTGACAAATCACCCAAAAGTTAAAGAAGCTGCAAAAGCTGCTATTGACAAATATGGGACAGGTTGTGCCGGTTCCCGTTTTTTAAACGGAACACTCGACATCCATATTCAACTTGAAGAGAAACTTGCCAGGTTTGTTAATAAAGAGGGTGCATTGTGTTTTAGTACCGGTTTCCAGGTGAATCTTGGAGTTGTATCAATACTCGCCGGTCGTCATGATTATCTCCTTCTGGATGAGCTTGATCATGCTTCAATAATTGAAGGCAGCAGGCTCTCGTTTTCGAAAGTTCTTAAGTTTGCCCATAATGATATGGATGCACTTAAGAATAAATTAAAATTTTGCCATAAAGACCATATCAAGCTTATAGTAGTGGATGGTGTTTTTTCAATGGAAGGTGATATAATTAATTTGCCTGAAGTAGTTAAACTGGCTGAGCATTATGGCGCATCAATTATGGTCGATGACGCTCATTCATTAGGTGTTCTGGGAAAAAATGGATCAGGAACCGCTTCCCATTTTGGTCTGACTGATAAAGTCGACCTCATAATGGGCACTTTTTCAAAATCATTTGCTTCCCTTGGAGGTTTTATTGCCGCTGATAAAGAAGTAATTAATTACATAAAACATAATTCCAGAACCATGATCTTCAGTGCCAGCATGACTCCTGCCTCAACAGCTTCTGTGCTTGCATCTATTGAAATTATGGAAAATGAACCTGAGAGGATCAAGCATTTGTGGGACCTGACCGCATTAGCTCTCAGTGGTTTTAAATCAGCAGGTTTTGATACTGGTAAATCTGAAACACCAATTATACCTCTTTTTATCAGAGACGACATTAAAGCTTTACAAATGACCCAGATACTGCTCGCTGAAGGAGTTTTTGTAAATCCTGTTGTATCGCCTGCAGTACCTAAAGAGGATTGCCTTATCAGATATTCTCTTATGGCAACTCATACAAAGGAACAGGTAGAAATTTCAATTGATAAGATTACCCAGGCGGCAAGAACCCTGGGTATCCTAAGCTGATACAACCCCAAAAAAACCTAAATGGGGCTTTATTGTGAGTCTGGACTTGCTCCACTTCTTCGCATTCACGTAGCTTAAGCGAAGTAAAGGAATTGGGATGGGGCAACAAAGATCAGTCAGAGAGAGTATTTTGCTGTTAATCAATCAAATACAATAATGAAAAAAGTAGTTCTCATAACAGGAATCTCATCAGGTTTTGGTAAACAAACTGCAGAACTCCTGGCTGCTGAAGGACATAAAGTATATGGTACAGTCAGAAGAGATGTTGAAATCAGCTCTGCTATAACCGGATTAAAACTCGATCTCACTAATATTGATTCAATCCGGCAGGCTGTACTTACCATTTACGAAAAAGAGGGAAGAATTGATGTCCTCATAAATAATGCCGGAATGCATACCGGAGGCCCGATAGAAACTTCACTTTTTGAAAACATAAAACTCCAGATGGATACCAATTTCTTTGGAATGGTTAATCTTACCAGAGAAGTGTTGCCTATAATGAGGAAACAGGGGGGTGGTACAATTATCAACTTCAGTTCCATAGGAGGTCTGATGGGTTTGCCTTTCCAGGCATTTTACTCTGCTGGTAAATTTGCTATTGAAGGTTTCAGTGAGGCACTCAGAATGGAAGTCAGCCAGTTTAATATAAAAATTGTACTTATTAACCCTGGCGATTTTCATACAAATAACTCTGCCAACAGGAGGAATTTTCTGGCTCCAACTAATGCTAATGATCCTTATAATGAACAATATTTAAAAACTCTGGCAATAATTGAGAAAGATGAAGCCAGTGGATGGGGACCGCAAGTTCTCGCTAAAAAGCTTGTCAGGATTGTCGGTTGCAAAAATCCGCGTCAGAGATACATCATAGCATCATTTGAACAAAAACTTGCTGTGGTACTTAAATACATTTTACCAGGGAAACTTTTTGGAATGATTCTGGAAGATCATTATAAGATCAAATAGTCTTAGAAATCTTGCGATTCATCTTTGCCCTATGCGTCTTAGTTTCTCGTTTCTCGTTCAAATCCGAACTTGATTACTTGCACTGTCATTGCGAGCGAAGCGAAGCAATCTTTTTATCTTTTTACTTTTTACTTTTGTCTTAATTCTACGGTTTGCGGCTCGTGGCATGCGGTTAATTTTCACGGAGGCTCTGGCTTATGATTTTTTTGTAACCTTATTATCTCTGCAATTTATAAACAAATAATTTATAATTTTGACTAATAACTATTTTCAATGTCAGAGTATAATTTATCACAGGAAGTTGAACACGAAGAAGATTTAACAGCGCTAAAAGAAGATTTGGAATTAATGCTTGAAAGGAGAAGATAGGATTAAAACAATTCCCTAAATTATTTGTTACAGTTGTGCAAACTTTATTCTAACAAATTTAAAATAATGGAAATAACATTCGACGGAGGCAAAGTTGTAACCGCTCATTCACACGGACATATAATAAAAACCGATCAGCCGGTTCATAGTGGTGGTCAAAACTCAGCACCTTCGCCTTTTGAACTTTTTCTGGCTTCAATAGGTACATGTGCCGGAATATATGTAAAATCGTTTTGTGACAATCGGAAAATCCCCACCGATAACATAAAAATTATTCAGAATGCTGAATATGACGAAGAAACGGGGTTACCTGTCAATATCAAACTTGATATTAAACTGCCTTCAGACTTTCCTGATAAATATAAAGCAGCGTTAATCTCCGTGGCAGAATTATGTAAGGTTAAAAAGACAATGGCCAATCCGCCTGTTTTTGAAGTTATTACCTCTGGAATATAATTGTTGCAAAGAACTTAACCGCAAAGATCACCAATTATCATAGCGTGCTTTGCGGTTAATTCTCAAATTCTGCTCAGGCCAGATACATATTGATCAGTTGTTCATAGAGCTCCTGTTTACCGCTTCTTGTCTCAGGTTCTCCAAGCTCTGAAGCAATATCTCTCAACTTCGCAAGTGTAAGTTTCCCTTTTGCAAAATTTTTCCCTGCTCCCTTATCGAACGATTCATATCTTTTCTTTCTCATCTTCAGGTAGTCACTATTTTTCAGGATCTTTTCAGCAATCACGAGAGCCCTTGCAAAAGTATCCATTCCACTTACATGAGCGATGAAGAGATCTTCAATATCAGTAGAGTTACGACGTATTTTAGCGTCGAAATTTATACCGCCCGTTGAAAATCCTCCTGCTTGCAGAATAACCATCATAGCTTCGGTTACCTCATATATATTTGTAGGGAACTCATCGGTATCCCAGCCGTTCTGATAATCGCCTTTGTTGGCGTCAATGCTACCGAGAAGACCTGCATCTGCCGCGACCTGAAGTTCATGTTGGAAAGTATGTCCGGCAAGTGTGGCATGGTTGACCTCAATATTAAGCTTGAAATCTTTATCCAGTCCATGCTGACGTAAGAAGCCGATTATTGTAGCTACATCAAAGTCATACTGATGTTTTGAAGGTTCCATCGGTTTTGGTTCAACAAGAAATGTACCCCCGAAACCTATTTTTCTGCCATAATCACGGGCCATTGAGAGCATCATACCCATGTGTTCCAGCTCCTTTTTCATATTTGTATTATGAAGGCTCATATACCCTTCTCTTCCACCCCAGAATACATAGTTCTCTCCACCCAGTGCAACAGTTGCAGCAATCGCATTCTTTAATTGTACTGCCGCATTTGCAACAACGGTAAAGTCAGGATTTGTTGCAGCGCCATTCATATATCTTGGATTTGAAAAAAGGTTTGCAGTTCCCCAGAGCAGTTTCACTCCTGTCTGTTCCTGCATCTTTTTCATTACCGGGACAATCTTTTCGAGTCTCTTTTCAATTTCAAAAACTGTACCATCTCCGACAATATCAGTATCATGAAAACAATAATACCCTGCCCCTAATTTGGTGATAAACTCAAATGCGGCATCAAGTCGTTGTTTTGTCTTATCATCATTTGATGCATCTTTCCATGGATAGAATCTTGTAGCATTGCCAAACGGATCCGAACCATCGCCACAGAAAGAGTGCCAGTAAGCAACAGCAAAACGAAGATGATCTTTCATCTGTTTTCCGCCCACTTCTTCTTCCGGATTATACCATCTGAATGCAAGCGGATTTTTCGATTTTTTACCCTCGTATTCTATCTTCCCTATACCAGGGTATGCCTCTTTTTTTCCTTTGTAAATCATAGCGAATATTTTTAATTAAACCTGTTTTTAAATCCGTTAACCCTGCATCTGCATGCAGATGCAAAGTATGCAAAAGTTTTACAAAAACTTGCAGAAAAATCAATTTTCTAAAGCTGTGAAACTAATTCTTTCCATTTTAAATATGCATTTTCATAGATACCGGATCGTGATTTGTCAGGTTCTGTAACACCAACAGTTATTAGCCCGTTAAATGCTTCTTTTTCAGACTTATAATATCCGCATCCTATGCCGGCTCCTCTTGCGGAGCCTATTGATCCATCAGTATTATAAAGATGAATTACCGTTCCGGTTATTGTTGATAAGACCTCCCGGAAAACCTTGCTAAGGAACATATTTGCTTCCCCTGCCCTTATCAACTGAGGATCAATTCCGACCTCTTTCATAATATCAAGTCCATACCTGAATGAAAACGCAATTCCTTCCTGCGCTGCTCTAAACATATGAGCATTGGTATGAACATTAAAGTTTAATCCTGCTATCCTTGCTCCCGAATCCTTATTTCCAAGCATTCTTTCCGATCCGTTACCAAATGGCAGAATGTACAGACCGTCCGAGCCCGGGGAAATTTTTTCAGCCATATTGTTCATATCATTATACGACAGGCTGTTGCCAATGTTTCTCTTCAACCACGAATTTAGTATACCTGTTCCGTTTATGCACAAAAGCACGCCCAGACGTGTTTGGGAATTATTGTGATTTACATGCAAAAATGTATTTACCCTTGACAGTTTATCATATTTTTTCTTATCAGTGACACCATAAATAACACCCGATGTACCTGCTGTAGCAGCAACTTCACCCGGGTTCAGGACATTTAGTGAAAGAGCATTATTTGGCTGATCGCCTGCTCTGTATGAAACAGGAATTCCCTCTGGCAATCCCAAGTCTACTGCTATGGATTTAAGAAGCTGTCCGCTTATTGAGAATGACGAGGCTGCTTCCGGTAAAAGGCCGGAATCAAAACCAAAAAAATTCATCAGCTTATCTGATACTTTGTTCAGGGAGAAATCCCAGAAAATACCTTCTGAAAGTCCGGTAAATGATGTACAAATTTCTCCGGTAAGTCTTAACGCGATATAATCACCCGGCAACATGACTTTATGTATTTTGGAAAACAGTTCGGGTTCATTTTCCTTAACCCAGGCAAGTTTTGAAGCAGTAAAATTCCCGGGTGAATTAAGAAGGTGAGAAAGACAGTAATCCTGACCTAAAGATTTTAATGCTTTTTCACCATATCCGACTGCCCTGCTGTCACACCAGATTATAGAAGGACGTAATACCTTATTATTATTATCAACTGCGACAAGACCGTGCATCTGATAGGAAATACCTATAGCGCCGATATTGTTTTTCTTTTGTCCAAGCTTTTGAGTACACTCAGCGATTGCTGCTTTCAGGTTAATCCACCAGATCTCAGTATCCTGTTCAGCCCATCCGGGTTTCAAAGCAATAATTTTCATTTCATCTGAAGGTGAGTATGCCGTTGCCAGGCATTTGCCTGATTCACCATCTATTACCGAAGCTTTAACTGAAGAGCTTCCCAGATCAATTCCCAGTAATAACATATTTTAAAAGTTATTTTATTTCAAATTAGTTTCTCTGTGCTATTCTGCGTAACTCTGTGACTGTTCTTATTTTTTCTTAATAAAGGGTATAAATTTAATAAAAATTACCAGTTAAACATTGTTCCATCTGTTTTTCTGTTAACAGGCAACCTTGCCATCGTATACGGGAATTTAGATGCTGCCTTTTCATTTTTTTGCAATGGCAAAATCAATGCCTGAAGCGTCACCCGTGACTATTGCAATTCTGTTCTTTATATGACCATTCATTGTTTAATTCTTATTTTTCCCATTTCTTATTGATGATTGCCGGCTGATTAGCTTATGCTTTAATATAATTGTACTGAAATTTGCTGATTGTGAATTCTTTAGTTTATTGATGAGTGATGTTGCAGAAATTTCGCCAATCTCTCTGGCAGGATAATCTATTGTAGTAAGATTAGGTTTAATTACTTTGCTGATTGGTTCGTTATTAAAACCGACAACAGCTATTTCATCAGGAATTTTGACTCCCGCTCTCTCGAGTTCAACAATCGCCGATACAGCGGTAGAGTCGTTAGAAGTAAAAATCCCGTCAGGCCTGGGAACCATTTTTAATATTTTTTTTGCCGCATCAGTTCCGGCCTGGCCATTCATATCGCTGATTATAACCAGATGCTGATCGAATTCGATTCCATTGTCAGCAAGAGCCTGCTTATAACCTCTAAACCGATCTGAATATACATTTCTCATTAAGTTTCCGCCGATATGTACAATCCGATTACATCCCTGCTCAATAAGATGAGATGTTGCCTCATAACCAGCTTTGTAATTATCAATTACTATGCTCATGCAACCATTACAATCCGCAACACGATCAAAAAAGACAACAGGAATATCTTTATTTAACAGAATATTGAAATGATCCAGATTCTTAGTATCGAATGCCAGAGAGACCAGTAATCCATCTACCCGGCTGTTAAATAACGTGGAAATACATGAAATCTCTTTCTTCCATGACTCCTGCGATTGACTTATAATCAAACCATACCCGTTCTGTGATGTGATTTTTTCAACTCCTGCTATTACAGTGGCCATGAAATAGCTGTTCAATTTCGGGACTACCACTCCTATCGTATTGGTATGTTTTTGACGGAGGTTACTGGCAAATTTGTTTTGCTGATATCCCATTTCCTTTGCTACAGCAATAATGTTCTTTTTTGTCTCTTTCCTAATATGGGGATGATCCTTCAGTCCTCTGCTTACTGTTGAGGGGGAGATATTTAACGCTTTTGCCACATCATAGATAGTGACTTCTTTGTTACTCTTCATTCTTTAACAAATAATTACCAAAATTAAAGAAAAAAAGTGACTTCAAGAATAATTTTTTATTATATCTGCAATCGGTTGCATATATTAAATACAACCGATTGCAATATCTGTAAAAATGCGTACTTTTATATGACCTTCCATACCTGAAGGAACAGCATATCAGAGTTTAGAACAATGGATAAAGTAATATTAAATCCGCGTTTATGATAAAATTTCTCTACGTTCTAAAAAGGCTTACAAAAGTCATTTCATTATCCGTTGCAGGCCTTCTGATTTTAAATTTCAGTTATTATGAAAAAACTTTCGCAGGAAAAACCGGATCCTGTTCCCTGAATAATATCGACTCAATAAAAGGGCTCAAAGATTATTACAAAGATTTTTTCCCTGTCGGGGTGTCCGTGTCACCAAATTCATTGACCGGAGCCCAATCAGTACTTATATTAAAACATTTTCAAAGTATGACTGCGGAAAATGTAATGAAACCTGCATTGATACATCCGGAAGAAAAAAGGTACTACTGGGATAATGCAGATAAGATTGTAAATTTTGCTGTGGCTAACGGTATGTTGATGCGCGGACATACGTTATGCTGGCACAAACAGACACCTGGATGGATGTTTAAAGATCCTGTTGGCAATACTGTTTCAAAAGAGGTATTGTTATCAAGGTTAAAAGATCATATAACTCAGGTAGTGACAAGATATAAAAACAAGGTATATGCATGGGATGTTGTAAATGAGGCGATTGATGATAATGATTCAATATATTTACGTGATACAGAATGGTATAAAATCTGTGGAGAAGAGTATATCGCTAAAGCCTTCCAGTGGGCCCATGAAGCCGATCCAAATGCTCTGCTCTTTTATAACGATTACAATACTGAATCTCCAGCTAAAAGGGATAAAGTGTATCGCATGCTGAAGAATCTGCTGGATAAAGGCGTGCCCATACATGGAATTGGACTTCAGGGACACTGGAATATATACGATCCTTCTGAAAAAAATCTCAGGGATGCTATTGAAAAGTTTTCCTCGCTTGGCTTAAAGATTCAGATAACCGAACTTGACGTATCCGTTTATTCTTCAGATGAATCTGATCCTTCTGATAAAATATTTACTGCTGAAAGGGAATTGATGCAGATAGAAAAATACAAGATGGTCTTCAGGGTATTCCGTGACTACAAAAGTGTTATAACCGGAGTTACTTTCTGGAATGTTTCAGATAAAAGCAGCTGGCTTGATAATTTCCCGGTAAAAGGGAGAAAAAACTACCCGCTTCTTTTTGATCAGAACCTGAAACCGAAGAAAGCATATTGGGAAGTCATAAAATTCCTGAATGCTAAGTCAATTAATGAATCATTCATTTCAACTGAGAATGGGAAAGGCAAATTAGCTATAACTGCTTCCGGAAAATCAACACCCCTTTTAATAAGTTCAAATGACTGGCCCGGAGTTATCAGAGCCTTTAAAGATCTTCAGTCTGATATTGGCAAAACAGCATCAATAGTCCCGGAACTTTATACTGATAATGTACCAGATGCAAAAGAGATAATTATTGCCGGAACTATTGGAAAAAGTGCCATCATCGACAAACTTGTACAGGACAAAAAAATTGACATAACACTCATAAAAGGTCAATGGGAAACGTTTTTAATTCAGATAATTAACACACCTCTTCCCGGAGTCAGAAAAGCATTGATAATCGCCGGAAGTGACAAGCGGGGAACAATTTATGGAATCTATGAAATCTCAAAGCAGATAGGCGTTTCCCCCTGGTACTGGTGGGCTGATGTTCCTGTTTTAAAGAAGAATGCAATTTATGTAAATACCGGACGATACACACAAGGTTCACCGTCTGTCAGATACAGGGGAATATTCCTTAATGACGAAGCTCCTGATCTTACCAACTGGATCAGAGAAAAATTCGGTTACGTTACCCTCACTGCGAATCCTCCGGTACCTAACGGGGTAGCTAATTATGGTCATGAGTTTTATACCAGATTATTCGAGCTTCTTTTAAGGCTTAAGGGTAATTATCTCTGGCCCGCAATGTGGAACAATGCATTTAATGAGGATGATCCTGAAAATCCAAAATTAGCTGATGAATACGGAATAGTTATGGGGAATTCACATCAGGAACCGATGCTCAGAGCGCAAAAAGAATGGGACCGCCGTTACCTGAGAAGCATTGGGACCTGGAACTGGGTTAAAAATCCTGATACTCTTGAGTCGTTCTGGCGTGATGGAATAAACCGCAATAAAAATTATGAAAGCATTGTAACAATAGGACTAAGAGGTGCAAATGACACTGAAATGGCTCCGGGTGGTCCCCAGGCAAATATGGCAATGCTGGAGAAAATTGTAGATGTGCAACGCAAGATCCTTACAGATGAGATAAATACTGACATAACCAAAATACCACAGTTATGGTGTCTTTACAAAGAGGTTCAGGATTATTATAATGCCGGTATGAGGGTACCTGACGATGTGACTCTGCTTTGGGCTGAGGACAACTGGGGAAATATCCGTCGTTTACCTACAGTTGAAGAACGTAAAAGAAGCGGTGGTGCAGGAATCTATTATCATTTCGATTATCATGGAGGACCGAGAAGTTACCAGTGGTTAAATACAAGTCCGATTGCAAAGATTTGGGACCAGATGTCTCTTGCTAAACAGTATGGCGCTGACAGAATCTGGATTGTAAATGTCGGCCATTTTAAAGGTTATGAGCTCCCGATGGAATATTTTCTGGATCTGGCCTGGAATACAGAAGGGCAGACAAATGAAAACATAAATGAGTACACTGAACAGTGGGCATCAAGACAATTTGGGCAGACATATTCCTCTGAAATAGCCGGAATATTATCGGGATACACAAAATATAACGGTCGTCGAAAACCTGAGCTGCTTTCTCCATCAACTTACAGTCTCATCAATTATAATGAAGCGGAGAAAGTTGTGGAGGAGTATAAAACGCTTGCAGCGAAAGCTGATGAGATATTCAACAAACTACCTGAGGAAATGCACGATGCATTCTACCAGCTTGTACTTTTCCCGACAAAAGCCAGTGCTATGGTAAATGAGTTATATCTGGCTGCAGGAAAAAATAATCTTTACGCCCGCCAGGGTCGCTCCAGCACTACTGATATGGCCAATCAGACCAGATTATTGTTCCGGAATGATACAAGCCTTATGGGATATTTCAATCGTCAGTTCGCAGGAGGAAAATGGAAGCACTTTATGGACCAGTCACACCTTGGATATACAACCTGGGCTGATCCACCTGTTAATAGCCTAAGAGCTATAAATCTTAAAGAGTCAAATGTTCCTGACGCACCATCAATGGGTATCTCAGTTGAAGGTTCCGAAGCTGTCTGGCCAGGCGATCTCAGTGATCCCATTCTTCCTCAGTTCGATATTTTCAGCCGACAGAGCCATTGCATTGATGTTTTTAACCGGGGTAAGGGTACCTTTAATTTTAATGCTACCACTGACAATAAATGGATAATAATTAACAAAACAAAAGGCGCCTTCGGATTTGACGATCGTATCCGGGTCACAGTGGATTGGACCAAAATCCCGAAAGGTAAAAGCAGAGGTACGGTAAAAATAACAGGAACAGGAAACGAGGTAACCGTCCTTATAAATGCTTTTAATCCTGTAGAGATAACTACTGAATCGCTCAGGGGATTTGTGGAAGGAGAAGGATATGTCTCAATTGAAGCTGAACACTTTACCAGATCAATTGAGGCAGGTACAAGCCGTTGGATCAGGATCGATAACTATGGACACACACTGTCGGCAATGAGAGCCAATGCTGAAGTCGATGCTGCTTCTGCTGTTCCCGGAACAAACTCTCCATGTCTCGAATATCAGATGTTTTTATTCAGCACCGGATCATTCGATATTTCCTCTATCTTCTCTCCGACTCTTAACTTCATGGCAGGCAGAGCATTACAATATGCTATTTCATTTGACAACGAGACCCCTCAGATAATTACTCTTGTCCCTGAAGATTATAATGCCCGGAATGGAAACAGTGACTGGGAAAAATCTGTCTGCGATAATGTACGTATAAGCCATTCAACTCATAATATCAATTCGACTGGTTATCACACACTTAAATTATTTATGATTGATCCGGGTGTTGTATTGCAGAAAATAATTGTAAATTCAGGTGGTTTAAAACCAAGTTACCTTGGCCCGCCAGAGAGCTATTTCAATCCGACCAATTCAAAATAATAAATGGAACTTACTTAATCTCAAAGAGATGAAAAATGAAAATAAAACAATATCAAGAAGAAAATTCATTGATACATCAGTAAAAGCAACCCTGTTATCATCAGTTGCATTCAGCGGATTTCCAACAATTGTACCTTCAAGTGTGTTTGGGAAAAATGCACCGAGTGAAAAAATTAATATCGGGCAGATCGGTTTCGGACGAATTGCCATGACACACGATCTTGCCGAAACATTAAAATATGATATTGCAAGGATTGTGGCTGTGGCTGACTTCGATTCAAACAGAGCTGAAAAAGGGAAACAGTTTATCGAAAACTACTATACCAAAAAAACCGGAAATTCAGGGTATGTTGATGTCAAAACTTACGGCGACTATCGTGATATTCTCGCTGATAAAAGCATCGATGCTGTAATCATATCAACACCCGATCACTGGCATGCACAACCTGCAATAGAAGCTGCGCTTGCCGGTAAAGATATATATGTACAGAAGCCAACCTCACTCACGATCAAAGAGGGTCAGATGCTGAGAGATGTTGTAAATCGTAAAAAAGTCATTCTCCAGGTAGGAACCCAGCAACGCGCTATGTCTCAGTTCAGAATTGCTGCGGAACTTGTAAGAAACGGAAGAATAGGGAAACTTGAAACAGTGAAGATCGGTCTACCCGGCGATCCTTCAGGTCCTGAAGCCGATGAAATGCCGTTACCTAAGAATCTGAATTACAATGACTGGCTTGGATCAACACCTGAGGTGTATTATACCGAAATGCGTGTCCACCCGCAGAATAGCATGACAGATCGTCCGGGATGGCTCCGTTGTGAACAATTCGGTGCAGGTATGATTACAGGATGGGGACAACACCATTTCGATTCAGCAGCATGGGGTATGGATACGGAACTCACAGGACCGGTTTCCATAGAGGCAGTTGCACAATTTCCGAAGTCGGGTCTCTGGAATGTTCATGGTGATTTTATGGCAAAAGCAGAGTATAAGAATGGAATTACAATGCTGACCAGCGGCGGATATCCTAACGGAATAAGGTACGAAGGAACAGAAGGATGGATATTTGTAACACGAGGTTCTTATACAGCATCTCCCAGTGATCCTGTTGCAGCAGGAAAAAACTCAAAATCGCTTGAGGCAAGTGATCCGAAAATACTGACATCTGTCATCAAAGAAAATGAAATTCATCTCTATACAATTGATAACCAGCACGGAAACTGGCTGGATTGCATCAAATCGCGTAAAGAACCCATTTCACCGGTTGAAAAAGGTCACCGTGCATGTAGTATTTGTCTGATTACTCATATAGCAATGAAACTGGGCAGAAAACTTACCTGGAATCCTGATAAAGAGGTATTTATAAACGACAATGAAGCCAATTCAATGCTTTCACGTACTCAGCGTTCTCCTTACGGGACCGACTATATTAAAATGTAATTTCTTTATTCAAAATAAAATGAAAAGACTTTTATTTGCTACACTCATTATTGGCGGTCTCCTGATTGTAATACCAATTTCTGCTGCTAAGATAACTGCTGCCAGGGTTGGTTCAAAAATTAATGTCACCATTGATAATAAATATTTCACCAGTTATATCTTTTCTGATGATGAGAAATATCCGTTTTTTTATCCCGTTAACGGACCTGTTTCAGGAGGATCCCTGACATCGATGCGTAATGGAGAATACCCTCACCACAGCTCTCTCTTTTTCGGTTGCGACCTTGTCAATGGCGGTAACTATTGGCAGGAAGGACTTGAAAGAGGCAGAATTATCTCTGTTAATGCTGAAATAGTGAAACAAGGCGGGGACACGGTACTTATAACAGATGAATGTATATGGAGCCGGCCTGGTGCAATATCTCCTGTTAAAGACACTCGTACAATCACTATTACATCACCTTCAGCAACTGTAAGCCAGATAGATGTGGAAATAAAAATGGAGATGCTTATTGATGTGACTATCAGGAAAACAAACCATTCTCTTTTCAGTGTAAGAATGGCAGCTGACTTGTCGGTGAAAAACGGTGGCACAATGATAAATGCAGAAGGGTTAAAAAGTGAAAAAGACACTTTCGGGAAGAATTCCCCCTGGATGGATTATTACGGAAAACGTGGTGAGGCTATCGAAGGTCTTGCAATTCTCCAGCATCCTTCAAACCCATGGTATCCCTCACCCTGGTTCACACGCGATTATGGCTTCATGTCGCCCACGCCAATGTACTGGCCTGAAAACGGTACCGATATTGTCATGAAGAAAGGCACTGTCTTAGATCTTAGATATCGTGTACTTGTACATGCCGGGGACAGTAACCAGGCTAAAATCGCTGATGCCTTTGAGAAATATAAAAACGAGAAATAATACCACTTCGGACTACAGAAACAAATCGGCGTAAAATTAAAAGTATCGCCGAAAGAGAACTGCTCCAGGCCGGAATCGGATGGATTAGTTTTACCGTAAACCGCTGAATTTTGCCTGAAATTCAATCATTTTGTACTATATCGGACAAGATCAGGAACAGGGCGAACACAGAATTGATGAAATTTAATGTAAATTTGCTATCTACTGAACAGACTATTAAGGAAATTTCAATTACTTGATATGTTAAATCGTAATAATAAGTTACCGGTTTTTTTTCTTTCCCTGTTTACTTTATTAAACTATTCAGTAGCCATCAGTCAACAACTTTCACTTAAAGTTGCAGGCGATGATCAGGCAGGTTTTCATGTTGATATATATAATGATAATCAATTGGTGATTACCAATACGGAAGAATTCTCCCTGCAAATGTTTAATCTTGATTTGAGTAGCGTTGCAAACATGCAGCAATGGAAAGGCCAAAAATGGACAGGTAATGAAAAAAGTATCACCTTAAAAAGAGATTCTTACGTAAAAGAGTTTGATGCCAATCTGTCTGTTAATGTAACTTATCAGGTGGTTAGTTCTAATATTATAAAAAAGACGATTGAGTTGTTTCAGCCATCTATGCCGGACATGTATTATATATTGCAACAAACAGCCAGGCCTGCAGAAATACCACAGCGATATGTAACATTTGAATACGATAGCTTTCCCGGTGGCTTTGCACATGAAATGTTTCCTGCAGCAGGCTTTATTACCCCAGGTAATAATGTAGTTGGTTTTTTAACAGACGCCGGTTATAAAAATCAGTATACAAGAAATACGCGCCGCCGGTTTAGCGGACGTGGAGGTGGTTTTATTGGTATGCGCAAATTGCCTGATCCTAATTTATTTTCCGTTGCCAGTTTATCAGACAGAGCACAAAATAATCATTACATCAAACAAACTTTTGGTGAAATGTACAACCTTGATGCAGGGACAGAAACTGTATTAAAAGCGACTAATGCCTATAAAATAGAAGGCAATTCAGAAATAAGGAAAGAGAAAGGGCTTATTTCAATAACCGGCCATCCTGGAGGCCGGGCCGGGATAGAATTTATTGCACCATTTAAAGATCAGAGCGTATACACCATTTCATTTTTGTGTAAAGGAAATACACCCCTGGCATTAAAACTATTTAGAGTTAAGAACGGGCAAAAAACCATTGAACTGGAAGATGGGGTAAAGTATATTGATAACTTTCCTTCGGTCGAAAACGAATGGACGCTTTTTAAAGGAAGTATATTAGTGCCTTATATTGAAAATGATAGTGTATCGATGTTTATTGGCACGCAATCAGGAAAAGAATGTAATCTACAGATAAAAGATCTGCAATTTGTAGAACACCAACCACAACACGAGCCTTACAACATACTTCCGCTTGGCGAAAAAGTGGATAAAACCACCTATATTTTTGTTGAACCATGGAAATCGCATCAACAATTTATGATCTCTTCACAGTCACGGTTAGCCGAAGGGAAAGGCTTTAAAGGATCATTGATAGAAAAAATGTTGTATGCCAACTTCAATATGCTTACCTGGATCACAGATGTAAAGGATTTTACTCCGTTTAATGTGCCCAATATGAATTATGCACCGGATATGTACAACAGGGATTCTTTTTTTTCTACTGTAGCTTCTTACAATAAAGAGTTGAACCTTGCCATCTGGGAACAATGGGGAAAAACACAAACGCCCAATGGCGGTATTGGCACTATTATCACACCGCTTATGGGATCGGTAGAGGCAAAAGACAACGAAGCCACCATCGAATGGCTGATCTGGGCAATGATGAACAAACGTCGTTTCGACATTACACTTCCGCGGGAAAAAATTAAAAAAGCGGTTGATTATATATTGAATAATTTTGATGCCGACAGAGATGGAAAATGCAAAGCGCACTTTTCTTTGAGCCAGGTAGATATTGTTGATTTTGATCCTGAAACAGACCGGTTGGGTGTAAATCAGGGTATGCTGGCCATCGCATTAAGAACAATAAAAGAATTGGGTTTTGATATTTCCGAAGCATATATCCAAAAGGCTGAAGCTGAATACCGGAATTTTTATGATGTAAAAAGAAAACATATATTATTCGACCGGAATTTTCCCGACATTATTACCCTTACTGACCTGGAACCGGAATTCTTTTCCTTATGGCTATTCAAAAGGCCAATGCTTACAGATGAAATGGTAAAAAATCATTTAGATCAGATACCTGTTCTTAATAAAGTGCCAAACTCGCCTCACCCGGAATTTGGCACCACTGCGCCCATCTGTATAAGATTAACAAAGGATACAAAGGGCTTTGCCTATCTCTCAGGAGATTATCAGCCCTTTGAAAAATTTGGTGAAGAAAATTACAGCAACGGCAAAAGTGATGGGTATTATTATAATGGTGGCAGTTGGTTCAGGGCGGAATATTGTGCTTATGTAGTGGGATTAAAACACGGCTGGACCAAAGCAAACATATTGATGGAAAACAGGGTATGGGCAGAGATTTACCTTAATCCAAAATGGCCCTTCAGTAAAGAATTTACACCGACAAAATGGACTACAACAGACAGCTGGTGGCCATCAACCAGAGGATTGTGCTGGAATGTTTTTATCCTGGTGGCAGATGAAGTGGCCGGATTGAGAACTCCTGAAATGGATCCTGATTATATAAAAATTAAATAGCTCAATTATTACGAATTCAAACTTTAATAAATTAACCAAATGAAATCAAAATTCAGTTATCTATGGCTTTTGCTGCTCGTTCTATCCTTAACGAGTCAAGGTCTTTTTGCTCAGACGAAGATTACAGGAAGCGTTAAGGATTCAAATGGGAATGTTGTGCTGGGAGCAACGGTATTACAGTTAAATACTCAAAATGGTGTTCTTACGGATGCCCAGGGTAATTATTCAATTACATTAAGTGCCGCAGGTGCACAATCACTCAAGTTTTCTTTTATCGGATTTTTACAGCAAACAGTTCCCTATACGGGAAATTCTGTTATTAATGTTGTCTTAAAAGAGGAACCAGTTGCGCTGAGTGAAGTTGTGGTAATGGGCTATACATCTCAAAAAAAATCGGCATTAACAGGAGCCGTTGGTACAGTCGACATGGCTGATCTGGAACAACGAAGAGTGCCGGTTGTAGCCCAGATTCTTCAAGGACAAGTTGCTGGTGTCCAGGTAACCCAAAACACTGGTGCGCCGGGCGATGGTATCAATGTCACTATCCGAGGGGTAGGAACAATTGGCAGCAGCAGCGACCCACTTTATATTATAGATGGTTTGCCTACCACTGATATCTCCTTTTTAAACCCCGCAGATATACAATCGATGACGGTGTTAAAAGATGCCGCCGCAGCCGCTATTTACGGTGCTAGAGCTGCTGGTGGCGTAATAGTAATTGTAACTAAGACCGGTAAAAAAGGGGAATCCAATCTGGATATTAACTATTATAGCGGAATTCAAAAAGTTGCCAATCTTCCTAAAATGCTCAATGCAACCCAGTATATGAATAAAATGGAAGAAAGTTGGAACAATTCGGGCTATGAAGGAACAAATCCTTACACTGCAGATAAATCAAGAACTGACCTTGCTAATACCGATTGGCTGCATGAATTATTTGTACTGGGTAAATCACAAAACATGCAAGTATCTGCCAGTGGTGGTTCAGATAAAGTGCAGTACCTTATTTCCGGTGGATACTATAACCAGAATGGAATTGTAATTTATAATAATGACCAATTTCAGCGTCTTAATTTTAGAACAAATATAAATGCCAACATTTCCGAACGTTTTACTGTAGGAACTAACCTCCAATTTTCTAATAGTCTACAGGATAAAATGTCCTCTAGCGGTGATGCACCGGGTGTTATCCGTCATGCTTTTATACGCCCACCGGTAATCGCAGTTTTTAAAGATAAAACTGACCCAACATATACTGCAGCAGATCCCTATACCGATCTTCCTTTTTATTCGCAAAATGTTGCGGCAAATGACGGTAGCTGGAATGGAGGTGCAAACAAATATGAGCTTGGTTCCAACCCAATTGCTCTTGCTTATTTCACCAATGATAAGCGAATTAACCTTAAAACCTTTGGTAGTGTATATGCTGAATATGCTTTTTTAAAAGATAAGGAATTAAAGCTAAAAACCAATTTGGGGGTTGATTTAAATATGACGCATAATAAAGCATTCAATCAAAATTTTGGAGATGATGATGGTGGTGGTGCTGATATCGACAAGGGTACCGGCCGTCAAAATCGCCCTACTAATTTGGCTGAAGAAAGAGCGCAGGAAACCACTATTACCTGGACCAATACATTGAATTACAGCAAGATAATTAATAAGCATTCTTTGAGCGCCTTGATGGGCAGCGAATTTATTACCAATCATGCTTCTGGTTTGAGTGCTTCCAGGGCAAGGTATGGTTATACAACTCCAGCTTTTCAGTACATTGATTTTGGTGCTTATCCTCTGGATCTTTGGAATGGAGGCGGGGCATCGCAATGGGCACTATTCTCACTGTTTGGTTCGGTAAATTATAATTACGATAATCGTTTTTTTGTAACCGCCAGCATTAGAGAGGATGCTTCAAGTCAGTTCGCAGAAAATAACCAGCAGGCATTTTTTCCGTCCTTTTCTGCTGGATGGAGAATATCGCAGGAAAAATTTATGCAGGATATAAGTTTGATCTCCGACCTTAAATTAAGAGCAAGTACAGGAAAATTGGGTAACCAATCGGGGCTTAATAATTATAATTCTCTGGCAATTTATAATCCTTTAGGTACTTTATTACGTTATGGTAACCCTGATTTGAAATGGGAAACTACTAATCAAAATAATATAGGAATTGATTTGGGCTTGGATAGAAACAAAATTACTCTATCGGTAGATTATTTTGAAAAGACTACAACTGACATTCTATTGCCATTAAATTTACCAAAATTGGTTGGGGATGTACAGCCAACTATTGTAAACGCAGGGGAAGTAAGTAATAAGGGATTTGAACTGACCCTTGGTTTTAAAAACAATGACCATGCATTCAAATATAACATAAATGGGAATATTGCTACTGTAACAAATAGGGTTGATAAATTACATCCCAATTTACCAAGCATTTATGGGCAGGTTACAAAAACAGAAGTTGGTCATCCTTTAAATGCATATTACGGATTTCAAATGATCGGCATTTATCAAAACCAAAACGAGATTGATACTTATTTAACCGGTGCACCTCATCCCGAAATTAAACCAGGAGATATTAAATTTAATGATCTGAACAATGATGGTATTATCAATGATAATGACCGTACCTATTTGGGTAATCCAAACCCAAGACTTACGTATGGTTTGAATTTTTCGGCTAATTATAAAGGATTCGATGTTGCGTTTTTTTTCCAGGGAGTGAAAGGTGTTGAAAGGTACAACGATCTTAAAAAAATCATTGATTATGATACCCGTCCATTTAACCACTCCACCTCAACATTAAATACATGGCATGGCGAAGGCACCAGTAATACCATACCACGTTCTACTTTTAATGATAATGGAAGCAGCAGGGTGTCGAGTATATTTGTAGAAGATGCCTCTTATTTAAGGCTTAAAAATCTGGAGATCGGTTACACGCTACTTTCTATATTCGGAAAATCAAATGCCACATTGAAGAATGTAAGAATATATGTATCTGCTCAAAACCTGTTTACTTTGACTAAGTATACGGGGTTAGATCCGGAATCAGTTAATATAATGGATCAAGGTACTTATCCTCAGTCAAAAGCATTTTTATTTGGCATCAATATTAAGTTATAATTCACCTGTTAAAAAACAAAAATATGAAACAAGCATATTCACAAAACTCAAACCTAAGTGAGAACAATCTCATGCGAGTTCCATCCGACCATAAAAAATCAAATAATTCACGGATGAAATCAATTTGTAAAATACTGGCGGCATTACTTATAATTTGCACTGTCAGTTGTAAAAAAGACCTGCATGAAACCCCGATAGGTATAATAACGGAGGGTGTGCCTCCAACCCATGCATCGGTTATATATTCAGTATTGTCTTCTTACCAGCTACTATCCAGTACACTTAATATCATTGGCGAGTGGGGCTGGGATGATGGCACTGTACTTCGCAACGATTTTATTTTGCAGGATATTGCTTCCGGCGATATGCAAAAAAAATGGAATCCGGATGGCGACCAGGCATGGATGGATCAGTTTTCCGATTTTAGTTTTACTGCCTCCAATGCGGGTATTAATGGTCAATGGAGTTATGACTTTGACGGTATATCAAGGTCGAATTCTGCTATAAGTTATCTAACGGATGCTACCCTAACAACTAGTCTTGCTTTTGATGAACCTACCAGGAAATATCTGTTAGGTCAGGTTTATTTTTTACGGGCTTTTTACTATTTCGATTTGGTGAATTTATATGGCGATATTCCATTATTATTAACTCCATTGAAAAATTTTGCTGATGCTTATGGTGTAGCAAAAAGTGAAACTAAGGCCAACGTGTATATACAAATTAGCAAAGATCTTGACGAAGCTAAAACTTTGCTGCCAGACGGCAAATATTCAGATGCTACAGAAAAATGGAGAGTATCTAAAGGGGCAGTGATGGCACTGCAGGCAAAAGTAGCATTATATAATCAAAAATGGTCAGAGGCGATCAGTATTATAACTGAAATGGAAGGATTGAACTATTATAGTTTGAATGCCAATTATTTCGACAACTTTAGAGTTGAAAAGGAATTTGTCGAGAATGAAGTAATTTTTGCCTATGATCACCAGTCGTTAACAACTCCAAGAAGCGGCAATGGTCTTTGCGCTTTGGCAGGATGGGGCTTTATTGCACCCACTACTAATTTCATCAGTGCATTTGAAGCCAACGATCCAAGATTAGATTATACCGTTGATGTTACCAGTCAAAATGTGTACAAATTTTTTGGTGAATTAAATGACAACAATAAAGGGAACGACGATGCACCCAGCAACAAAATATATATTCGCTGGGCGGATGTGATGCTTTGGAAAGCAGAAGCATTAAATGAGACAGGCGCCTTTCCTGAAGCAATTGCACTCATCAACAGTGTAAGGCAACGCGCAAGGCAAACGGTAACAGCGACCGGTAATATTCCCCCTGCTGGTACACTACCTGACAGAAACATTGCTTCCACGGATAAAGCTCAGATAAAAGATTGGCTCATACAGGAAAGAAGAGTTGAATTAGGTTTCGAGTCGCAACGATTCAATGACCTTAAACGCTGGAATTTAGCTAAAAGTTTTTTATCTGGTCTGGGTAAGAATTTCCAGGACAAAAATTATCTCTATCCAATTCCACAGGGTGAAATTGATAAATCAGGTGGTAGCATAACACAGAATCCTGGTTATTAAAATTTGTTTGGTAAACGGCATTGAATAGAAGCCAGGACTGTAACCTATTAGTCGGATAACAGCTTTGACTTGTTTGATATAGTCTCAAAACGATACCTGGCAAAAGGAGAACGCGGTAACGTCAGCATCAAGTTGCCGGCTGGCAAAGCCGTGCTGGTCGTTGTACGTCTGGCCGGAACACACCTGAAGGCTTTTGAACCGTTAAGCCTTCTTTTCCTTAGCCCTCCGGTAAATACAGTCTTTCAAATCGCATATCCTGCAAGTATATGGATTGCTTTTAACATCCTTTCCGATACCTATAATACCACTTACAGATTTCACGGGATCCATAAGAGCTGATTCCGTTAACCTGATCCTACAAAAATTATCAGGAATAAGCTGAAATAATTTATGTTGTTCTGCTACATCCCATCCGCAATATCCCGGACTATAGCGGTTAGTAATTTTTTTACCGGAACCGAGCATTGATTTTTCAAGTTCTGCCTGCATAAGGTCCGCCGCTGCTTCAACTATCTCACTGCCTATTACATCATAGATATAACCTTTTAACAGATCTCTCTCCTGCATAGCCTTTCTGCTCCTGATTCCAATCTCCTCCCCGGCAGTACAAAGAAAGATTGCCACAGAATCAGATTTTTTTATCTGCCCAAAGACAATTTTTTTTATATGAAAACTGCTATTATTGATCTCAACCGATTTGGTGTCATTATCAAACAGAACACCATGGAAGATAGCATATTGAGCTTTGATGTTGCTAATCTCCTTCGATTCAGTCAATATCTCTTCTATAAGACCTGAGACAAGCTCACGGTCTTCCCCCTCTTTATACCCTAAAACAGTCTCAATCCGGGAAGAGTTTATTTTCAGATCTTTAAAATCAAATTGGAATGTTGAACTTGTCATAAATATTTAAGATTTTAAGCTCGTATTATCAGTATGTTACATCCGGCTTAGTTCTTCCTTAATGAAACAAGTTGCTTCAGATAATTAACTGCTCCCTGTGGATCAGGAGAATAGAAATCAGCGCCTATTTTCTCGCAGTATTCCATAGTTACCGGAGCGCCGCCGACCAGAATTTTTGAAGTGGAATGCTTTTCTTTTATTGCTGTTACAATTTTTTTCATATTTTCCATTGTGGTTGTAAGCAATGCCGATAAACCAACAATCGCATCGGGATGCTCATCAATGGCTTTCAGAAACTTTTCTGCACCTACATCTACTCCCAGATCTATTACTTCCCACCCGCCTCCTTCTATCATCATTGCAACCAGGTTTTTTCCAATATCATGCAGGTCGCCTGAAACGGTACCTATAATAAACTTCCCTTTTCTTTTTGTTTCACCAGACTGGAAAAATGGTTTCAGATGCATCATAGCACTGTTCATTGCTTTTGCAGCCATCAACATCTGTGGAACATATATCTCTTTTTTACTGAATCTATTCCCAACGTTAGCCATTGCCGGGATGAGTGCATTTTCAAGAATTTCATCAGGTTTTATTCCCACTTCAAGTGCTTTCTTTGCCAATTCATCAGCGCCATCCTGATCTTTCATATTCGGCGGATAGGGAGAAGTTTTGTTAATCTTCCCGTTTTCAATACAATAAGCAAGTTTTTCAAGAAAATTGTCCATAAGGAATTGAATTTTCAAACATTAGTTAACATGCAAGGATAATTATTTTTTTACTTATCTCCAATCGCAATGATTTAAAGAAACATATAAAATGAAAACTGAGGCTGACTGTTTACAGGAGGCCTCAGTTTTCATCATCTAATTTAAAACATAACTAACAATACTTAATATCCCGGGTTCTGATAAGCAGCTTTTTCTGCATCGCTCATGTCTAATCTATCAATTTGTCCTTGAGGAATAGGGCGCAGATAATGAACCGCCTTGTTGATAGTACGAGTAAACGTTTTGGCAGAATGGGTTCCCGCATCAGCGATTTCGTACGTACCGGCAATTTCTTCCCACTTTTGTGTACGCACCAAGTCGAACCAGCGATAACCTTCGCCAAAAAACTCGCGTGAACGTTCAGCCAGGATATAATTAATATCTATTGTAGCCGGAGTGGCCGCAATCATTTCAGCGCTATGGTCTTCTACTTTAGCCGCATTGTCAGCATTGCTAAAGCTCCATTTCCCGGCTCTTGCACGAAGTACATTGACCAGTTCTCTTGCACTTTGACCCGCTTTAGTGGTGGCACCTTCTACAGCCGCTTCGGCAGCTACCAAGTAGAGTTCAGAGAATTTAGCGACGTCGAACGGGCGACAAGTACTACCATTAGGAGTTCCTAATCCGGTGCCATTGTCGGTACGATACGTTCCAATTTTCCAAAGTCCCGGATAATACTGTCGGTTTATACCCCGTGGAGAAATTACATAATCGGCTCTTCCTGGAATTTCACCAGCGCCAATGTTGCTTTTACCAGATGAATGGTAAGTAATAGAACCTGCCAGTGTTTCATCCGGTAAGAAAGACAATATGGCATCTCCTACGTTTACCGGCATTTTGTTTGCATTATACATAACACTAATTGACGAAGTACTTGTACTCTTATTCCAATTGCCACGGTAAACGCTTGTAAAAGTGCCGTCATAACGCGAGTCGTTGGTCTTGTCAGCAAAAGTTTTTGTAAAGACACCAATGGGAGGAGCCATACGTGTCCAAGGACGACCACCCCATTGCGCTGCTTCGCGTGGAACAGAACTTGTAGCTCCTGTTCCATCAGAATTCTTTGCACTTCTTAGATTCTCCATCTGCGGTGTTACCATCCAAGATGCAAAGTTATCCGGCGCTTCTCCATTCCCATAAGAAAAACTAATTCCTCCATTATATTGTTCACTTGCATTGGTGTGGTCGGCAAGCAACAAGATTTCGTTGTTGCGGTCATTTTGTGCTAAGTGGACTCTGTAGTAAGTGGGCTGTAAGCCAAAAGGACCAGGATTAGCGATCGCTTCGGTAGATACATCATAAGCCTGCTGGAAATACCAGGCTGCATCATGTCCATCGGGGTCGGTACGAGCAGCGTCAGGATAGGTAGGAACGTTATTCGGATTCTGCAACCACCATGCATAAGTCAGGTAAGCCTTAGCCAAATAAAGGCGAGCAACCGTTTTTGTAGCAGCCCCTACAATACGAGGAGCGTCAGGAAGATCAATTACCGCTTGTTTCAAGTCCGGAAATATACCAATTGTATAAACTTCGGGCACTGTATTGCGCACTGATGTTCTCACAGTAGATTTGTTGAATTTCAGAATGCCTCCACCCAAATCAAGAGGTACTCCACCGAAGGTTTGCACCAACTGAAAATAGTCGAATGCACGGAAAAAGCGGGCTTCGGCTATCAAAGAAGGAACCAAACCTACCGCTTCTGCATTTTCGATTACACCACTAGCAGTGTTGATATTCGGGAATGCTGCATTCCAAACCACATCGGCACGAGAGGTGGATGGCGTCATCGTCCCGCCACTGGTCATGTCGGCATCTTTAAAGTTTGCATCGGCACTATTTGCCCAAGTATATTCGTCGGTACCGGTAAGGGTAATATTATAGTAATAGCCTTGCCCATATATATAACGCAAGTGAGCGTACATAGAGGTCAATCCGCTTTGAACACCTTCCTTGGTTGTGAAAAAACCAGGTTCATAAGTAGCGCGCGGCTGTTCTTCCAAGATATCGTTACACGCCGACAGGAACAACATCATCAGCGCTCCCATAATAACTTTTATATTTATCTTTTTCATCATTATCTTTATTTAGAAGTTATTAAAATGTTAAACTAACACCTAACATGTAGTTGCGCGTAGAAGGTGAGTTGGTACCTATGGTCAGGATACGTCTGTTAACTAAACCTGCTGTCGCCGCATTTTCATCGCCGTATGAGTTAGTTTCTGGATCCATACCTGTTTCTCTCTTGTAAGGTGAGAACAACACAAATGGGTTCTGTACAGTAGCATAGAGCCGCAACTTTTGAATACCAATGTCTTTAACCGCTTTTAGATTGAAGTTATATCCCAATGTAATGGTGCGTACTCTCAAATACGAAGCATCAAAGAGAGCCAAGGTATTACCGTATTTCGGATTGTCACCGCTCATTAAGCCACCTGGTTTCGGATATTTTGCACCGGTATTTTCCGGTGTCCAATAGTCCACATTCACCTGTCCTCTGCGCCCTGTCAACAAATTGAGGTAACCGCTGGCAGAATAAAGGGAGCTGACGAGCGTGCCTCCGCTTTTGAAGGAGCCAATCACGGTCAGGTCAATTCCTTTGTATTCTACAGTGGTGTTGAAACCACCCTGAAAGTCGGGATCTACTTCAATGACTTGGCGGTCTTTACCTCCTCCATCAATTGCTCTTACAGGGTCTCCTACTTGTCTGTCTATCGGTATATTATCACCTTCTTTGTAATAGTCGCCGAGATATTCTACTTTAATCATACCTGCGTTTCCGCCCGGCTCAAGGATAGCCATATAGGGGTCACCTTCTTGCCAAAGCCCTATCTTCTTGGGGGCATAGATTACATTGATTGAGTGGCCTACGAACCATGCGTTACCCTCGTCTATAAGGTTTCCTGAAGCAAGGGATACAATTTTGTTTTTGTTAGTATACAAGTTAATACCGGCAGTCCAAGTCCAACCATTGAGGTTGTCCAATATAGTGCCATTGAGCGAAAGTTCAAAACCTTTATTTTGAGTTGCTCCTACGTTTGCCATGTAACTACCCACGCCCGATGTTTGAGGAAGGTTTACACTTAGCAAAAGATCTTTGGTATTGGTTACATAATACTCAAATGTACCGGACAGACGGTTTTTCAGCAGGGTGAAATCCACACCATAGTTCCAGGTTTTAGAAAATTCCCATCCTAATACGGGGTTAGGTAGTGTACTTACATAAGTACCTGTTACAAAATTAGCGCTCGCATCGCCGAAGTTATAAGGTCGTGTACTCAACCCCCCTAGTGTCGCATAGGGAGCAACGGACTGATTGGAGGTTTCTCCATAGCCTACTCTCAGTTTTAGATTGTCGAGCCAATATACATTCTGCATAAAATTTTCTTTTCTTATATTCCACCCCGCAGATACGGCCGGATAGGTATGCCATTTATGTCCGGATGCCAATCTTGAGGAGCCATCGGAGCGGACGGTAGCCGAGATCATATAGCGGCTGTCGTAAGAATACATTACACGACCCATATACGAAAGCAAGCCGCTCTTCTGATATTGTTGATCTCCGGGGAGAATAGATCTTTCACCATCAGTCATACCCAAATTATACCATTGGAAGTTTTCGGCAACACCCTTTGCAGTCATCCGTGACTGATTGTACAGGGTTTGCTCGGCGGAGTACATAGCTACGGCATTTATTTGATGCTTATTGGCAAAGTTGCGGTCGTAGGTAAGTAAGTTTTCAATTGCCCAATTGGTTGTCAACGAGTTACTGACAGAAGCTGAAGAAGGATTGGTTTCTGAGGTGTTGTTTATTCCTTGTCCAGTGTAGCTTCCTCCGGTTGACGTACGAAAGTTCAAACCTACATTGACACGATATTTCAAACCTTCTACGCCAGGTATTTTCACTTCGCCATAGATTGTATTATAAGAACCGAAGCCTTTAGTTTGGCTAAGCATACGGTCTTTATTAGCCTCCACAATATCTCTTGTATAGACCCATATACCTTTATCTGCCGGCATATCTACAGTTCTTTTCCAAGTGCCATCAGCATTATAGGGGTTGAGAAGCGGGTCATTCTGTAATACTTGATACAATCCTCCCGTACTGGCTCCTTCGGTCACATTGTAGTTGCTGTTGGTAGTGAAACCGAAGCGGAAGATTTTACCTACTTCCTGATCAAGGCTGCCACGCATCGAAATACGACTATACCCTTCCAAGGGTACTACACCTTCATTTTTGTAATAGCCCACTCCAAAGGTATAAGCACCGTGATCTGTTCCGCCTGAAACGCCTACATCATGGCTTTGAACAGCACCGGTTTTAAAAAACAAGTTTTGCCAATCGGTATTTGTTCCCGGAATTTCATCCGCTGTATTATTTACGTACGCAGGCATATTGGCATAAGCTCGCATCGCAGCAAACTTCTCTCCGTCCATCATGTCAAATTTGGAAAACACCTCATTTACACCATAGTAGCCATTATAGGTTATCCTCGCTTTCTGGCCGTTTTGTCCCCTATTAGTTGTTACCAAGAGTACACCGTTAGCGCCACGCGATCCGTAGATAGCAGTTGCCGAAGCATCTTTCAAGATGTCTATACTCTTGATTTCATTCGGGTTGATGTCACTGATGTTTCCCGCAAAAGGGATACCGTCGAGTACCACCAACGGATCGTTACTGGCAGTTAGCGAACGTGTACCGCGAATACGGATTTGCATTTGAGCGCCCGGTTTAGAGGAGGTTTGCGACATTTCAACACCGGCAACGCGACCTTGTAAAGCCTGCGTAATATTAGACGATGGCACATCGCGCATCACAGCTCCACCCATTGAAGCAACTGAACCTGTTACAGCTTCTCTCCTTTGGGTACCATAACCAACAACCACAACTTCATCCAATCCTTTCAGACTCTCCGCAAGTGTAATTTCAAGATTATTTTGTATTCCTACCACTAATTCCTGAGTTTCATATCCTATAGAAGAAAAAGAAAGAACTGCAGAAGTCGACGAAACAGCAATTGAAAATTTTCCGTCCAGATCTGAAATTACTCCGTTATTGGTGCTCTTCTCAACAATATTTACTCCAACTAAAGGAATATTTTTTGCATCAATAACGCGACCGGTAACATTCTTTTGTTGGATAACGGTTGACTTGTAGACGTCAAAGCCTGAAGCTGCTAATCCCTGAAATGAGTTCTGCATCACCAGCAGACTGATAATTCCAAAAAACAGCATGATTTTTCTGAAGCATTTCTTAGATAAAATGCTTTCCGGATGTTTTTTTACCATACATTTGTAGTTTAAGGGGTTAATAAATAACGATATTGCTCAATTTGCATCAATAATTGTTAGTTTCTAATCTCAGGAGATGTTGATACATCTCTCGTTTAGTTCTGTTTCTCTTAGTCTATTTCATAGGCTTGAATTTTAAAAATCAATAGTATTTAGAACATCCGTTTGGGTAAATCTTGTGTATAATGACCAGGAAATATCAAATTTATAACTAATTTTTAAATTATGCAACCGATTGCAGAGTTTTTTTATGCAGTCTTTGATATGACTCAATTAATTACCCGGAATTTAGTCAATATTATTTTTTTGATCTATCGTTAGCAATGATGTAATCCAAATTACATATCTTTAAATCTCTCTAATATAAAGAGGTCCATCAATAATTAAAAAGAAATATTTAAAGTTTTTAACCAGCTATGAACTATGAAATCACTAATTATCCTTATGCTAAGTAGTATATTAAATATCGCATCAGCACAGAATAATCCTATTGGAATATTCCAGGCTAATTCCGATATAGGAAATCCTAAAAAAACCGGTTCAGCAGTTTATGATAAGGCTGACCAGAGTTATACATTAAAAGGCGCCGGGTATAACATCTGGTTCGAAAGAGATGAATTTCACTATTTATTCAATAAAATAAAAGGAGATTTTATACTGACTGCAAATTTCGAATTTGTGGGAAAAGGTACTAACCCGCACAGGAAATCAGGATGGATGGTACGGGAAACAACAGATGAAAAATCATCTCATATTTCTGCTACACTTCATGGCAGCGGATTAACCGTTCTTCAATGGAGAGTTTCTAAAGGAGTTCCCATGAGAGACCCTCAGGATGAGATATTTGCCAAAGATTCAGCTTTTAATGTTATCCAGATTGAAAGAGTAGCAAAGAAAATTACAATGCGTGCGGCACATAACGGCAAACCACTTGAGACAATTGGCTCCCATGAAATGGAAAATATGCCAGATGAAGTTCTGGTAGGACCATTTATCTGTTCACACGATTCTAATATAGTAGAAGCGGTAAAAGTATGGAATGTAAGGATTGACAAGCCTGTTGCCGATAACTATGACCCCGGGAAATCAGGATATTTAGGTTGCAGGATGGAGACAATGAATGTATCGGATGGAAAAAGGAAAGTCATTTTCGAAAAACCTGGCAGGTTTGAAGCGCCAAACTGGATGCCTGACGGTAAAAAACTTCTTTTTAATATGGATGGTTCATTATTTAAAATTCCTGTCGATGGCGGAGAGACTGAAAAACTTAACACAGCTTTTGCAAATAATATCAATAATGACCATGGCATTTCATTTGATGGTAAGCTACTTGCTATAAGCCATTCACGACAGGGTTTACCCGGAGGGGGCTCAACTGTCTATATTCTCCCTCTTGAAGGTGGTGTTCCAAAATTGATTACTGAGAATACTCCTTCATATTGGCATGGATGGGCACCTAATAATAAAGAGGTAGTGTATGTCGCAATGCGTAACGGTAAGACTGTTTATAATATCTACAGAAATTCTATTGAAGGAGGAAAAGAAGTTGCTCTTACTGACATTAAAGCCGGAGAACATGTTGACGGTTGTGAATATTCCCCCAACGGTAAGTTCATTTATTATAACGGACATTATACCGGTACAATGCAAATATGGCGTATAAAACCTGATGGATCGGGCAAGGAACAGTTAACATCCGATAATTACAATAACTGGTTCCCGCATATCTCACCTGATGGAAAGTGGATAGTTATGATTTCTTTCGCCCCTGATGTTGACCCGAATAGTCACCCGTCATATAAACGTGTCATGTTAAGAATAATGCCGGTTTCAGGTGGAGAGCCAAGAGTATTAGCTTACCTCTATGGCGGACAGGGAACTATCAATGTTCCTTCCTGGTCACCTGACAGTAAGCAGATTGCATTTGTAAGTAATTCAGGGGTTATAACGAAGGCAGATAAATAATATTCTATCTTTTAGAAATAATGAACTAACCCCCCATCGAGGTGAGTTCATTCATAATTTAAGCGGTTTGTGGATTTTCTATTTTATGACGAATTTCTTCACTGTTATATCTCCATAAGCAGTCTCCAGAAATGGCTTACCATTTTTCAAACCTATGTTACCGAACCCTGTTTCAGTCGATATAAAACTGATAAAGTCACCAATCTTGGAATCTATTAACATTTCCTGAGTTACGGCATCATATCTTACTCCGGTTAGTCCCTGTAACATACCATAACTCGACATAGCTCTGGCATACCAGTGTCCGCATTCATATTCATCAAATGGATTTCTGATTCTGCCATCGTATCTGTCGCGACAAGTACGAACTATCTCAAGCGCTTTCTCCACTTCACCAATAAGCATCAGGTGAGAGGCAACCTGATATTCGATACCAGTCCAGACTTCATTGCTGTAAACGAAAGGCAGAGAAAGCATCTCTCCTTTAGGCCAGGTACATAAAAGAAGGCCACCTTCATTTCCAAGGGCAAAGGAAGGACGTTGGGGATTTGAATGATCAGACAGATCGGATTTAAAATTGTATTTAAATACGGATTTAAGATGGCTGGCAACCTTAATGGGATCAATAACATTTTTCAAACCACACACCTCAGAAATCCATACTCCCAGAACTCCGTCAGACAGGCATCCCTTACCGTACTGATATTTTGGTCCCTCTTTCTGTAATAGTTCTCTTGCCTCTTCTGAATATTCAGTATTCCAGGCACCTTTAGATGCTGCCACAGGATCAGGGGCATTTAAGCCCTTCCATTTAATTTTCTGTATAAAGAACTCACCATCATATAGTTCTGACTCCATGGCTTTTCTGCCTTTTTCATAAAGGGACTGATAGCTCTGAATATCTTCTCCAAGAAATTTCCCCATCTCAGTGATGGCTTTTAATGCGCCCAGATAGAAACTTGTACACATACCATCAGGACCCCAGAATTCTATATCATAAGTATTATGGTGTGGTTCCTCCAGAGTCCCTGTCATTTTTGGGTCCCATGTCCTGATACAATATTCTAAACTTTCTACCACCTTCGGGTACATTTTTTTCAACCATTGGGTATCCCCGCTTATCCTCCAGTCGCGGTACATTTTCATTATTCCACCGAGCTGCCCGTCAGAAGCAGCATAGAAATTACTGGCAATAGGTCTTATTGGGAGTGCAGATCTGAAAGTCTGATGGCCTTCCTTGTCCTGACTTGGTAAAAACTCAGTCTCCCGGAGTGTCCGTTCAAGTTTCGGAAAGAGGTGTGGGATTGCCTGTGCGTAGTTCCAGACGTGTGTACAGGAACCTGCACAGCAGCCCGAGTTGTCGCCACATCCTTCCCAGCTCCATAGCTTCCCGTCAGGTTGTCTTAACACAGTTGGAGATTTAAGTATCGCGAGATTGGCAGCAATAGCTTCTATTACTTCGACAGGAAGTGTAGTTTTATAGAAAGAGTCTTTAAATAATACGGACTTATTACGAAGATCAGTATAACTTGTTTTCCAGAAGCTTATAACTTCATCTACCCCTTTAAATTTCCCGGAATACCAGGGTTTATAATATGGATCTTTACAGGAACAATTTGCCTGATCGCACTTCTCCTCACCTTTTTCTTCCGAATCTTTTCCGTACTTAAGATCCGTATCGGGTATATACCAGGCCATCATTATCTTTATCAACCTTGTTTCTCCCGGATTCAACGTTAAGGGAATGAATAAGGATGCGCCGGGTGCCCCTATTTCTACCGGATCATTCTGTCGTGTTTCACCTTTTATTATTGTTTCCCAGGTAATTGTAAGGGGATCCCACCATCCTCCTCTGAACCAGCAATGATCAACGATTGTACCTGGCTCACTGGTGAATATCGCAAAATCTCCTTTAGTCTCAGGTTTATCTTTTACCCCTTCTTCGGAAAGAATAAATCCATTTGAGACAGGGAGTATTCTATTTGAACCATTTGCCTGGCTCATAAAATTCCTGGAATTGTAAGAGAAAACAGCTTCAATCTTTGAAGTACCGGTATTTTTGAAGGAATATTCCAATGCTCCAAGCGGAAGACTTGAATTGTCAGCATCAGTTGGGATGAAAGGACTCCATCCTGTAATCTGTATCTCAATCGGAATATCGTCATCCTTCAGCTCTATAACAGCAAACGGAAACCTGGCAGTAAATTTTGCAATCTGAAACCTCGGAAATCCATAACTTGCCCCCCCTGATCCATTTGCTGAATCCGGCTGTCCGAATTTCTTCCAGTCCGGAACCTGACCTTCCAGTACTTTGGTTCCATTTTTCAGTCCTTTCACAGATATTGCTCCAAACATGCATGGCTCATTAAAAACATCCGGATGGTTACGTATAGACATATGCGATATCCCTCCGGCACCTTCTAAACAGAACATTCCTGCACCAATCCCTCCAATAGGAAATGCAATACGATCAAGATATTTTCCTGAATAGAAACTATTATAATCATGTAGCTCCGTCTTATTTTTCCTCTCCGGTTCAGTGCTATTACTTTTACAGGAAGTTATGAGATTGGCAGAGCCGATTGTCCCTATACCGGCCAAAGTGGAATTCGTAATAAACCGGCGACGGGTAATTTCATTTTTGTTTTTCATTATATGACTATAAACAAGATTTAATAGTTGAGAGATCAAATCGGAACTTGAAGTTAATAGCGGACTTTTGACAGTACGGCCTGTTGGTCACCACTGCTTTGGCGAATAGAAGGCTGTTGTGTTAAAAGAGTATTGTGAAAAAAACAGCATTAAAAAGAGACTGGAAGATTCTCAACTGAAAAAATTAATTTACTTCAAGCTTCTGCCAATCAGGTAGTTTAGGGAACTTAGCATGAGGTTCAGTCTGGTACCAGAAACAGGTTGAAGCAATATCTGATTGCTGTTTCAGGTAACGTCCACCCTGCCTCCATCCGAGATCCTGAATGGTAATTTTCAAATCGGTATCGAAACGAATTGGATCCATGATGTGCCATCTATAAAGGCCAAAGCGTTGCATTACATTATAATGCCCATCACCGCGGATTACCTGGTGCAGTCCTGAATAGGGTGTACAGAATTCGGTATAGGCAGTTTCCTCAACTCCGGCTGCATTTTTCTTCCTGGTATCAAAATCATAGGAGCCGCAGAAATAATCTTCGGTGCCTGTTCCACAGATAGACGGAAATTTGGTGTCTCCGTCAATATAAAATTTAATTTCACCTTCTCCCCACCAGCCATTATTATTAACTCCCAATGCCAGATAAACTCCAACATATTGACCTTTTCCTTTAATACCATCTGCTATATTGTATATGGAAGTCTCATTTGGATTTATACGGTGGAATTGTGCATGAAAATAAGCTGCATCGACAGGTACCTCGGTCAATGTATAATCGATCTGGTAATACAGAGACATTGCCTCTGCATCGTTAACATTTTCCATGGTGATTCTGCACTTTTTCCGGAAAGGCATAACCCAGTAACAATTAAAAGCGCTTCCGGGATTTACGCAAATAGCAGAAGAGACCAGAGGTGAATACTGATTCCATCCCATTCCAAAGAAGTCGCCTACAGGGCATTCTATTGAAGGCTCCGTTTCATTGTCCCAATAAACTCTTAAAATAGAGAACCTCCATTTTCCTGTAGGTGTCATCCAGATATGTTGTATGGCGCCTGGCCCATCAACCTCAGCCATGGTGAAAGTTTCACCGGGATTTATTCTGACATAAGGGTTAACTTTCCACCCCTGACCAAGATCGCGGGCAGCATTAGACGCATTCGCAGTGTTGGCTTTGTCCTTGTTTGCAGGATCTGCCATACCGGCTTTGCCTTTTTCACCTGAAAAGTTTTCAGGACTTATTGAACGGGTTTTAGCATCGGATAAACGATATAGATTTCCCATACTCATATCGAGCCCGTTAAATTTATTCTGGGCAGACATAATGAATGGAAGAAGGAAGATAATTAAAACTGATGTTGTTAATCTTTTCATCTTATATAATTTTAGATTTAATTTAAAATTAAATCTAAAATTATAAATTATCAGGGACTTTCTAACCCTGATTTACTCAAATATTTTTTTCGATAAAAATGACTTCCTAAAAAACAAACCTGACTGAAAGTGCTCCTTCCGACCATAAACCTTCATATCCCACGAGGTTAAGAGCTGGTTTCCAGTCAATACCTATATTAATGGGAATCTCAGTGAATGTATATTCAAGACCTAATATTCCATCAATTCCAACTACGGTATATGTTGTACCAGATCTTCCCCAATAAACATAATCTCCGTTGTAGAATCCAATATGTCCTCCTACTCCATAAAACCATTTCAGGCCGCTAACATCAAATGCCTGGTTATTT
>JADGPT010000258.1 GCA_017882345.1 Bacteroidales bacterium | reverse complement strand
AGTGTCAACCGAAAATATTGGTCAAACGCTGCAGCTTGCACTCAGCGGACAACGATTCGGATACTTTTTTATGAATGGCAAACAATATCAGATTCTGGGCGACCTGGCACGAAACGATCGCAATAAGCCATTGGATCTCAAGTCGTTATATGTAAGAAATAATTACGGGAATATGATCCAGTTCGATAACCTTGTTACACTTTCCGAAGAGACTGCTCCTCCCCAACTGAACAGATATAACAGATTTGTATCTGCCACAATCTCTGCTGGTCTGGCAAAAGGAAAAACAATCAGCGAGGGACTCGATGAAATGGATAAGATATCCAAACAGGTTCTCGATGAAACTTTCAGAACTGCACTTGCCGGTGACTCAAAAGATTTTAAGGAAAGCTCATCAAGTCTTATGTTCGCATTTATGCTGGCAATCATCCTGATCTTCCTCGTTCTGGCAGCCCAGTTCGAGAGTTTTAAAGACCCATTTATTGTCATGATGACTGTGCCACTTGCGCTTACAGGAGCTCTCCTGTTCATGTGGTATTTTAATGTCACCATGAATATATTTAGTCAGATAGGTATTATCATGCTGATCGGCCTCGTTACTAAAAACGGGATATTGATAGTAGAATTTGCAAACCAGAGAAAACTGAGCGGAATGTGTAAAATGGATGCAATCAAATATGCCGCAGCATCGCGATTCAGACCAATCCTTATGACAAGTCTGGCTACAATCCTGGGTATTATGCCACTTGCTCTGGGATTGGGAGAAGGTGCTCAGAGCCGTGTATCAATGGGGATTGCAGTTGTTGGAGGAATGGTTTTTTCAACTTTTCTGACACTCTTTGTTGTTCCGGCTATCTATACATATATATCAAGCGAAACAAAAAAAATTGAAAATGAGGTCCATTTATCTTAGTTTGCTTATTCTGTTATCAGCGTCGTTAACACCTTCGCATGGCCAAAGTGTGTATGGACTTAAAGATTGTATATCAATTGGGTTGGAGAGGAATTTTTCAATTCTTATTGCAAAAAATGATGAGACAATATCAAAAAATAATTATACCCTTGGAAATGCTGGTTTTTTGCCAAAAATTGATCTGACAGGAAATAGTTCAGGGTCAGTGAATAATTCGACAATAAACAACACTGACGGAACCAGGATTGTTTCAAATGGTGCTTTCAACACAACCACTTATGGATCAGCTGAATTAGGATTGACAATTTTCAGCGGATTTAAAGCAGTCACAACATATAAGAAACTTGGCGAGCTTAACCAGATCGGACAGCTTAACACCCAGCTTACAGTTGAAAACCTGATTTCAGATATAGTATCGGGTTATTACAACTACATTCTGCAGGTCCAGTTGATGAATAACTTAAAATATGCTTTAATTCTTTCAAGAGAGAGGTTAAGAATTGATGAAGACCGATACCTTCTGGGGTCAGGTTCAAAACTCGAAGTTTTACAGTCTCGTGTGTATGTTAATTCAGACAGTTCTAACCTTTCAAGGCAGAACGAAGTAATCCGATCAGCTCAGATAAGACTTAATCAAATGATGGCTGTCGAAAATCTAAGTAATGAATTCTCATCTAAAGATACTACTATAGATGTAAATCCGGGACTTATTTACGACAGGCTTCTCGAGGCAACAATGGTTAACAATACCAATCTCCAGATTGCATCCAAAAATAAGACTATATCAGATTATGACTATAAACTTGTACTTTCCAGATCCTACCCATATCTGAATTTTTCAGGAGGCTATGGTTACACTCTGAATACATTTGAACAAAACATCAGCAAAAATCAGGTAATAAACGGAGTGAACTACGGTCTCACTCTCGGTGTAAATTTGTTTGATGGAAATAACCAGAGAAGAAGTATACATAACTCAGTCATTGACAGGGAAAGTAAAGATTTAAGATACCGTGAAGTTGAACAGGGTGTAAAGGCTGATCTATTGACGATTTATAGCGCTTATAATAATAATCTCAGACTTATTTCCCTCGAGGAACAGAACTTTCAGACTGCAAGGGAGAACCTTGATATTGCGCTGGAGCGCTATAAACTTGGAAGCCTGTCAGGAATTGATCTGCGGGAAGTACAAAAAAGTCTGCTCGATGCACGGGAAAGGCTGATCTCAGCACACTACCAGACAAAACTTGCGGAGATTTCACTACAGCTCATTTCTGGTAAGATAATGGAATACTATAAGTAACCTGAGGTTAAGGTTAAGGTTAAGGTTAAGGTACCTTTATCTCAACTCTCTTTGCGGTTAAAATAGATTATATTAAATTTGAGCCTAAATCTTTTTTATGCAAAAGAAAACTGAGCTAATTACAAATAAAGACGGGAGTATATTTCATCTGAATCTACTTCCCGGTGACATTTCTGAGAAAATAGTTATTGTTGGCGACCCCGGTCGCGTTGATATGCTTGCCTCATTAATGCAGGATATCCGGGTGAGAAAAGAAAACAGAGAGTTCCATACGGTAACAGGATCATTCGAAAACACTGAAATAACTGTTATATCCTCCGGAATTGGGACAGATAACATAGACATTCTTGTAAATGAACTGGATGCTCTTGTAAATATTGATTTAAATACAGGAATAAGTAAGGAAGAACCTGTTTCATTAACCTTTGTCAGGCTCGGAACATCAGGTGGTCTGAGGATGGATATACCTGCAGGTTCTTATGTTCTTACTGAAACTGCCATCGGGTTTGACGGTCTTTTGCATTTTTATGAGGGTTATGACTGGATACTGGATACCGGGTTATCCGATGCTCTGGTGGAATATCTTGAATGGCCTGATACACTCGCCTACCCTTATGCCGTAAATGCAAATAAAGAGCTCATTGAATTATTCCAAAAAGAGAATTTCAAAAAAGGAATAACAATATCGACTCCCGGGTTCTATGCCCCACAAGGCAGAAGACTGAGACTTGAAACATTTGACAATGAAATAAACAACAAGCTGGCTGAGTTTTCCTACATGGGAAGGACTATCAGCAACTATGAGATGGAGAGTTCTGCTATTTATGGTTTGTCGGCTTTGCTTGGACACAAAGCCTTGACAATCTGTCTGGTTATCGGTAACCGTGTAACCGGAGAATTCGTTCAGGATTACAAGCCATTAATGAGTGATCTGGCGCTAAAAGTTTTCAACATCATTTGAACATCGGAAAAGCCTCTTGGATTCAGTCCAAATTTGAATATATTTGTAGAAATAACCAGTCAATTCTCATTATATGTCTGAAAACACCACAAATAATAAAAATGTCAGAGATGACGAAATTGATCTTCTGGATCTCTTCAGGAGAATGGGCAGAACATTAAGCCGTTGGGGTCAGGCTTTAGGAGAAGCCTTCCTGATAACTACTGTTTTTCTCTTAAGAAGGTGGTTACCCCTGGGTATAAGCATTGCGGCTGGATTAGGTGTTTCGTACTTATTGAAAACCACTTCTGCATCATCTTACACATCCGACATGACACTCAGGAGTAATGCGGTTGCTACCTCTGAATTGATTTCATATATAAACAGGCTTCATACATTTTGTTTAGAAGGTAACTCAATAGCTTTATCAGATGCACTGTCAGTAAAT
>JADGPT010000075.1 GCA_017882345.1 Bacteroidales bacterium | reverse complement strand
CCATACACGGCTTCTCCGTTTACTTTCATCCATTTGCCCATTTTTGCAAGTATATCAATACTCTCCTTAGGAAATTCCCCAAGGTTGTCCGGACCTACATTCAGTAAGAAATTTCCACCTTTTGATGCAATATCCAGAAGATTACGGATTAGTGTTTCCGGGGTTTTGTAGTTATGGTCATAACTTTTGAAACCCCAGGTTCCATTCATTGTCATGCAGGTTTCCCAGTCGGTTCCGTCCAGTTCTTTAAGGTTGGGAATTCTTTGTTCTGGTGTCTTATGGTCACCCGGGAAGTTTGGACGTTTCAGGCGATCATTTGTGATTATTGCAGGTTGAAGTGTAAGCTGCGACTTCAATTTGGTTGCTGCTTCATTAGTCATATCTGTTGGTGTATCCCACCAGAGAACGGCAACATCACCATAGTTTGTAAGGAGCTCCTTAACCTGTGGGACAGCAACATTATCGATATACTGTGCAAAAGTCTTCTTTTCCTGTGCCGGATCCCAATGACCATTGTGTTCTTTTGTGTATGCATCAATTATTACAGAATCGGGATTTGCCCATCCTTCCGCGGTAGGCTTGCGGGCTGCTGAGCCCCCGGGATTATTCCAGTCCTGGGCCTGGGAATAATAAAACCCCAGTTTAATTCCATATTTTTTACAAGCTTCAGCCAGAGGTTTAAGCAGATCTTTGCCATACATTGTTGCATCGACTACGTTCCACTTACTGGCTTTAGTCTCAAAAAGTGCAAAACCGTCGTGATGTTTTGCGGTTATAACAATATATTTCATACCTGCATCTTTTGCCATTTTTACCCATGAATCCGGATCATAATTAACCGGATTGAATTGTTTTGCCATTGTCTGGTATTCAGCAACCGGGATTTTTGCCCGGTTCATTATCCACTCTCCAATTCCGCCAATCTGACGGCCGTTCCATGATCCTGCCGGGACTGAGTAGACACCCCAGTGAATGAACATTCCAAAGCGCGCTTCCCTCCACCATTGCATTCGTTGATCTTTCGTAAGCGCTTTTTGTGCAGTAATAATCTGGCCTGACAGGAATATAAACATTAGTACACCGATTGTTTTTTTCATTCAGAATTGATTTAAGTATATAATTATTTCATTCAAACCATATTATGGGATTACGAACCGGCAGGTTACGGATCACTTCTTTAAAACTAAACGACTTGAAATGTATTAATAATTCTTCATTGTTTTATTTAAACCATAAATATATACCAAAGCGAAGTGAAGTGCAAATCTGAATAATGGGTTCTTATCAATAGAGTAGAGGCATTGATTAATCATTTCATATTTCGAAATTTCAAAATCCTACATTCCATCTTCTAAATTTTTATTATCTTGTACATAATATTTAATTCTTCATAACAAGCTGACAATGAAAATTATCACCTTTCTGTTATCAACATTACTTATCTTTTCAGTTTTATTTGCCCAGAAGAGACCATTAGAAAATCAAAAAAGTCACAGAATTGAAAAGATAATTAATTCACAATGGACTTTCAATTACTTTCCGGGTACCTTGGCAAATAAAGGGTACGAAGCTCCGGTATATGATGATTCAAAATGGGCTGCCATAAGTATTCCACATACCTGGAGCACTTATGAAACCACAGGTGAACTTCATCCTTTTATAAGGAATGCTTCAGAAACTGACAACCCTTACTGGTGGACAGGATGGGGTTGGTATCGCAAGCACTTTTCTGTTAACAGGGAATATGCTGACCGGAAGGTTTTTGTTGAGTTTGAAGGTGTTCAGAAATATTGCAAAGTCTGGGTTAATGGCAAATATCTTGGTGATCATAAAGGTGGTTATGGCTCATTCGATTTTGATATAACAGAATCTTTAAAACCAGGAGAAGACAATGTTCTTGTTGTTGCAGTAAATAACAGACAGAAAGATGAGTTTATGATACCTCCAATGGCAGCAGGTAATTTTGATGTATATGGTGGTATCTATCGTGATGTTACACTTGTTCTTAAAGATAAACTATTCATCCCGATGCAGGGCTCGGCAAGCCATGAGGGAGGCACGTTTATAACGACACCTCAGGTTTCAGAAAAAGAGGGGGTAGTAAGAGTTCAGACCTGGGTAAAAAATGATAATCAGGGAAAAAAATCCTGTACTTTGCAGACTTCAATTGCTGATGCTACCGATAAAATTGTCCAGGTAATAAAATCGGATGCAATTATTAATTCTGGTCAAGTATATAAGTTCGATCAGACATTCAAACCCATTAAAAACCCTCATTTATGGTCAAATGAAGATCCCTGCCTCTACAAAGTTTATACTCAGGTAATGGATGGTAAGACAATAACAGATATCTACTCAAGCCCTCTTGGTTTTCGTTGGTTCAGGTGGGATTATAAAGAAAACTTCCTGTATGTGAACGGTAAAAAAATGTTGATACATGGAGGAAACCGTCATCAGGAATATCCATGGCTTGGTGATGCCATTCCAAAATGGATCACATTGATGGATTATACTGATATAGCTGAAAACCTGAATTATAACTTCATGCGAACAGCACATTATCCAAATGACAGACTAGTTTACGATTTGACTGATAAATTTGGAATTGCAATTGATGAGGAAGTCCCAAATATTAAGAACCAGGATTTTTCTCCTGAGGTTCAGGAACAGCAATTGAAAGAGATGATCCGTCGCGACCGTAACCATCCGAGTATAATGTTCTGGAGTATGGGCAATGAGACCAACCATGCCGTCGATTCAAAATTTGCAGTGGCTGAAGATACAACAAGGATACTTACTGCAAGAAGAGTTACAGAGGGTTCTGCAGGAACTTTTATTAAACATACTGACGAGAACATTGCCATTGAAAATCTCCTTAGATGTACAATCAGGGGCTGGTACAATAAAGATGTGAAAGACCTGGAACCAATAGATTGTCAGCAGAGCGGAACAGAAGAACATCAGCAGAACATGCTCAAAGCCAGCGGAAAGTTTGGAACAGGGAATTTATGTACATGGCTTTATGAGGATCATGGAGCTGATCGGGAATATCTTAATTCACCACTCCTCCATGTAAATCCCAAGGGTTATGTGGATGTTTACAGAGTCCCAAAATATGCTTACTATTTCTGGCAGGCTACTTATGGCAAAAATCCAATGGTATTTATTCAGCCGCATTACTGGAGGTCACAATATCTGGGACGAATGAAAGATATTGTGGTAAATTCCAACTGTGATAAGGTTGAGTTGATGGTCAATGGAGTAAGTAAAGGATATAAGGTGACTGACCAATCAAATTTCCATAGTGTCACGTTTAGTAATATCCTTATTGAGAAAGGTATAATAAGCGCGCTCGCATCAAAAAATGGAAAAACTATCAAATCACAGATAGTCATGGCAGGAGAACCCGCAAAAATTGTTCTTACAGGTTCGCAGAAAAAGATAGGAGCTGATCGTGGCTCCGTGATTATTATTACCGCAGATATTATTGATTCTCAGGGTAATCATGTCTATGGCGCTAATAATACTATAAAATGGAATTTGTCGGGACCTGCAACACTGGTCGGCCCGTCAATTTATGAATCAGAAATAGATAAACATCATGAGATGGATGGCGTTTGGTATATGGATATGCCTGTATCAAATGTTATCAGGTCAACAGGAAAACAAGGTAAAATACATATCTCGGTGTCGGCAAGCGGACTAACTTCAGGAACATTTGATATTGAGGTTGAAGAATTTGAGTCTGACAATTCTATCATAGTGGAACCCGTGCTACAGGATGAAGGCCGAATGTCCGTCACCAGAATATTACTCAAAGTAAACAGGCTCGAAGAGGTGCCAAGGGAGATAATGGCGACTATTGATGAATTAAATCTCGGCCATTCTGATAAAGCGGGCTATGCACGGGCAATCAGAGATTACATTACAAAGAAAAATCCATCAATCGATTCTACCTCAATTGAATTTAATACACTCATAGACCTCTTTGCATATCAGCTGTTGAATTCTGATGGTCATCTGATTGCCGATGATTATAATTTCAGTGTGGATCATTATAATAATTGCCGGCTAATATCGGGCTATATTAAAAGTACTAAACTTCCGCAACCATTTAAGGATGGCTTGGAAAAGTTCTATTCAGATGCTGTTATTAGAAAGGGGAATGAAAAAGACGCTGGCGAAGAGATGAACTGGTTGAATTGGATCCCTTCAGGAGGCACTGTGGTTGTGGTTCAAAATGAAAAACCCAGCCCTGGTGTGAAAGGTTTAATCTATACAAAGAATACAGGACTTGCAGAAATAATCAGTCTGGTTTATCCTCAGTTTGTTAATTTTTCGCTGGAAGCGAAGGAGCGGGCCATTGTATTTATCAGGAAAGCGAATCCGTATGTGCATGCTGCATCAAAAAGTGAACAGAGTCAGGAAGGTAATAAAGAAAAACAGACAATTGTCTCATATACAGCTGAAAAAGGACAACCAATTTTGATACCATTACTTAAATTCATCTCTGAATAATTCTACCCCCAGTAAAAACTTTAGAAATTTATTAAGTGTAAAATTTTATTAGTATGAAGATAAAACTATTATTCTTGCTTTTTCTTATCGGAACAGCCAGGAGTGCATTCACTCAATTGCCACAGGATGTTTATAAAAAGCCTCTTAAGGAAGTACTCACAGACATTGAAAAAAGATATAACATTAAACTTGAATACAACGAAAGTCTGGTTAAGGGTGTAGATGTCTTATACCCGACATGGCGTTACAGGGTTGATCCAGAAGCAACACTTACTAATATCCTGATGCCTATTGATATGGTTTTCCAGAAGAAAAGTGACAAAGTATATACGATAGCAAAATTCGAATATTATCGTAAACCATTCGAAGAAGGGAAAAGACATCTTGATCAGCTTCTGGCCAGTTATCCGACAGTTCAGGACTGGGAGCAGCGAAAAGCTGAGCTTCGTAAATGTTTTTTCGAGCAGTTAAGACTATCGCCTCTTCCGAAGAAAACCCCACTTAACCCGATTATTACTCCAAAGCGCATGATGGATGGATATACTGTTGAAAATGTTGCTATTGAAACATTACCTGGTGTTTATCTCTGTGGTTCTTTGTATCGTCCTGCGAAAGGTAAAGGCCCGTTTCCGGCAGTGCTCAGTCCTCATGGTCATTTCCCCAGTGCTGATCTGAATGAATATGGTCGATACCGTCCCGATCAGCAATATCGTTGTGCAACGCTGGCAAGGATGGGGGCTGTAGTTTTCAGTTATGAAATGTTTGCCTGGGGAGAGTCGCTTCTGCAAGTTGAAAAAGAGGCGCATAAAACAGGGCTGGCTCTTACAATGCAGACCTTAAACAGCATCAGGGTACTCGATTACCTCACAACCTTACCATACGTCGATCCAAAACGGATAGGTGTTACAGCTGCTTCCGGGGGAGGCACTCAATCTTTTCTTATTACAGCTCTCGACGACAGGATAGCTGTGAGTGTTCCTGTTGTTATGGTTTCCTCTTCTTTCTTTGGTGGTTGCCCCTGCGAAAGCGGTTTGCCTATTCATTCCTGTACAAGCCTTGGGACAAATAATGCTGAAATTGCCGCTATGGCTTCACCTCGTCCGATGCTGGTTGTTTCTGAAACATCCGATTGGACACAGACAGTACCAACTATTGAATTTCCTTACCTGAAAAAAGTATACAACCTGTTTGGAAAGCCTGAAAACGTCGAAAATGTTCATATCGAAAACGAGGAGCATAACTATGGAATAACAAAACGACTGGCCATGTACGATTTCATGGCGCATCATTTGGGACTGAATATCAATGCAGTAAAGGATAAGACAGGTAAAATAGATGAATCAAAATGCACTATTGAGAAATATGATGCAATGCTGGTATTCGGGAATGAAGGTAAATTGCCTGCGAATGCAGTTAAAGGTCCGGATGCTATCTGGAAGGTGCTGAGGTCGCTACAATGAGGGACTTCACCCTTTAATCACCTCATGTTTTGCAATATACCCCGCGTCAATCTCTATCCCAAGTCCGGCTTCTGAAGGAACGGTAACAACCCCATCATCGCTTGTCAGTGATGATGTTTTACATTCAAAGGGTAATTCATTGTTGAAACCTTTAAACTCGTGATATGGACCTGCATTAGGTATTGCCGATACGAAATGCATCATATAAAGGTACCCCAATCCGGATCCGGAAATATGTGGAGTACACTGTTTCCCAAATGCATGTGCCATGCGTGCAACTTTCATTGACCTCACCATTCCTCCGAAATAAAACATATCTGGTTGAACGATCTGAAGAGCATCGTTGGCAATAAGCCAGCGGAACATGTGAAGACTTGGTTCCTGTTCCCCACCAGCTATCGGTATGGATAATGCATCTGCCACCTCTTTCGTCTCTTCATACCAGTCGAAAGGAACCGGCTCTTCATAAAAGTCGATTTTGTATTCTTCCATGATCCTGCCTATCCGTATAGCTTCATTTGCGGTGTATGAACCATTAGAATCTGCATATATAACCATTTTATCTCCGAATGTTTTTCTTACTAGAGGAATTAGTTTTTCTGTTCTGCCTTCAGGCTCCTCGAAATTATGACTCATCCTTCCTCCTGCTTTAAACTTCAGCGCTTTAGCTTTCGATTCTCCAACCTCCTTAATAAGATGTTCAATTGTTAATTCAGGTGAAATACCACGTTCCCCATTAGCCTGATAAACAGCAATGCGGGGATTATGAATTTCACCAATGAGTTGTCCTATAGATTTACCCGCCATTCGTCCCAGCATATCAAGTATCGCAAATTCAATAGTTGCCAATGGAACCCACAATGCCAGATTCTGCATCTTATAATTGCTCTGGTAAACATAAACCTCATCCAGAAGTATTTCAAGATTCCGGGCATCTTTGCCAATGAAGAATGGTTGAAGACGGTTGACAAACACCTGGTATAGCGACTTCATCTGGTCGTTATTGGCAACTGAGATTCCAAAAGCACCATCTTTTGATCTTACTCTGCAAAGGAAGTTGTTATTAAACCTTAAAAGTTCAAGAGACTCAATTATCACTGGTGTGGAAAATAGTTCTTTCTTAAGTACTGGTTTACTGAGAATTGCATCCAGTTTTTTATATTTTTCATTTATATTATCTGATTGAAAGGAAAGACCTGGCAGCACAGCAACCATACTACCCGCAAAAGTTGTTTCAATAAACTGACGTCTTGAATGTTTCATGATTATATGAGTTTTAGAAAGAACCTGTCTTTCAATCCATCCTTGTTTGTAAAGCTTTCCCACCTTGTGTTTTTAATTCTGTCCGGTAAAAACTGGCAGATGATTTTTAGTAACTGATTTTATTCAGTTCGGTATCAGGGGGAAAGTCTGATAGTGTTTTTACGGACTCGGTACCTGATGCTTTTTGTGAGTAAGCATTACCTTCAAAAATTAATATGACTATGCCGCACAGAATCAGATTATTTGATAAATTTGAAAACTTTTTAATTGAATTCATTGCATACATTCTTAATTCAAAGATAAATTAAATATTCCCAACTTAAAAAGTTGAAAAAACAGTAATAAGATTGTTTCTTATTACAGAATATAAGAGATCTGTTTGGAAAAAAATAAATAATTCCTACTTTTACCTGATAAGTTCAAAGATTTTAATTAATTAAAAATTTGGAATTTGGAAATTTAAAATTATTAATCCTGACACATTCAAATCTAAACCTGATCAAAATGAAAAAAAGAAGTACTATTTCGATTGTCTTGTTAATGGCTGTAACCGGTCTTATCTTTTCCACTTTTTATTCATGTAAAACAACTCCTCAGAAAAACATTGGTTTGCAGTTGTACTCAATTCGTGATTCAATTATGAAGGATGTCCCGGCTGCTATAGCTAAAGTGGGCAAAATGGGATATAAATTTGTTGAGCCGGCCGGTTATAGAGATGGAAAAATTTACGGTATGGAACCCGCTGCTTTTAAATCTCTTTGTCAATCTAATGGTTTGACAATACTGAGCTCTCATGTAGGTCAGGAATTACCTGATTCTGCCAACATGGGAAAAAACATGGCCTGGTGGGATGCTTGTATTGATGCTCATGTAACTGCAGGAGCAAAATTTCTTGTTCAGCCATTTATGGGTGCAGGTGCATATCGCAGTCTTGATACACTGAAGCGATATTGTAATTATTTCAATATGATAGGTGAAAAATGCAAAGCTAAAGGCATTCGTTTTGGTTATCATAATCACGACAGAGAATTCTCTACCAAACTTGATGGACAAACAATTTATGACTTCATGCTGACAAATACTGATCCTGGAAAAGTTATGTACGAAATGGATCTTTACTGGACAGTTATGGGTGGAGCCAACCCTGTTGATTACTTTAATAAGTACCCGGGTCGTTTTGAGCTTTGGCACATAAAAGATAAAAAAGAAATTGGTACCGGTACATTTATGGATTTCGCTGCCATCTGGGCTGCAGCTCCAAAATCCGGAATGCAATACGGTATTGTTGAAGTTGAAGAGTATAATTTCGATCAGTTTACAAGCTGCAAAATGAGCATTGATTTTCTGAATGCTGCATCTTATGTTGTAATGCCTAAATAGAAATTTTAGAAAATAAATCTGTTTTAAACTGATTTGGGAAGAACACATAATTTTCTTTGTGTTCTTCTTTTTTTTGTTTATTTTTAATCTCTGCCAAACCTTAAAAACAGATGAAAATCAGTATTATTTTTTTCACAATTGCATCACTGTCGATCGCTGGATGTCAAAGCAATTTTTATACTGAAAAAGATTATCAACCAGTTCTTAAAATTGATTCTCATGTTCATCTGAACAGAGATAAAGGATTCTTTGAAGATCAGGCCATTAAAGATCATTTTTTGCTTATTACACTGAATGTTGACCATTCAGATTCCTTATCTGTAAAACAACAACTTGATTGTGCTATTGAAGCAAAACAAAAGTACCCGGGTAAAATTTTTTATGGTGCCACATTTTATTTTGATACTGTAGGTTGGGGGACAAATGGATGGAGTGAGAAAGCTATCGCTCATTTAAATAGTAATATTTCGGGAGGAGCAGTTTCTGTTAAACTCTGGAAAAACATCGGAATGACGGAGAGAGATAAAAACGGGAAGTTCATTATGATTGATGATCCGGCGCTAAAGCCAGTTATTGATTTTATAATCAGTAAGAATCTACCGATTACAGGTCATCTTGGAGAACCACGAAACTGCTGGCTGCCTTTAAGTGAAATGACTGTAAGCAGCGACAGCAGTTATTTTGCGGCTAATCCTCAATATCACATGTTCCTACATCCTGAATATCCTTCGTATGAAGATCAGATAAATGCCCGTGATCATTTGCTTGAATTGCATCCTGATCTTAAATTTATAGGCTGTCACCTTGGAAGTCTGGAATGGAATGTTGATGAGCTTGCCAAAAGGCTGGATAAATTTCCGAATATGGCAGTTGATATGGCGGCCCGTATATGTCACCTGCAGTATCAGTCTGCCAGGGACCGCAAACGGATTCGCGATTTCTGCATTAAATATCAGGACAGGCTCCTGTATGGTACGGACCTTTCGGATAATGGGTCTGATAATGGTGAAAAGGTAGCAAAATGGATGCATGACACATGGTTCGACGACTGGAAATACTTCACATCAAAAGATAAAATGACTTCTGATGAATTTAAGGGGACATTTGAAGGTTTGCAGCTTCCGAAAGAAGTTGTCAGAAAGATTTATGCTGAAAACGCAATCAGATGGTATAGACTGAATATTAAATGATAGGAACACACCAAGGCGTGTCTTTTATTTAGGTCTATTGTGAATAATCCGATGATAGTTTTTCTCAAATATTATGATAACGGATAAAAATATTTGTATATATTTACACGTGAAAGTACACGAGTAAGTAAGTATAATATTTTATACATGAAAAGGAGAATCCACCCGCTATACCTGTTGATAATTCCTGTTTTGGGTTTTATTATTTTCAGTTTTAAAAAGTCTGATAAAAATCAATTATCATTTGATCCTTCATACTCCCTCTGGTACGATAAGCCCGCAGGTGCCTGGGAAGAAGCGCTGCCCGTAGGTAACGGCCGTCTGGGAGCAATGGTCTTTGGCCTGCCTGTGCATGAAAAACTGCAGATAAATATTGAATGAAGAACTCATCGCTCTTTAATAAACATCGTTGTATTTTTGAAACGTTTTATATCCAGATTATAATCATTAACAGAAATCACTATGAAAGCAAAAAAACCTGTTCTGATCCGGAATAGTAAAATACCATTTATCAATTTGATTTTGAGGGTATTGCTTATAATTCTTGTTATAACACCGCTGATGTTCCTCACACAGTGCCAGACTAAGAAAGCAACCCCTGCAGAGGCAACGGGACTGGCCTTTCATAAGTGGGCGCCAACCCCTCCGATGGGATGGAACAGCTGGGATTGTTATGGCCCTACTGTTGTTGAGGCAGAAGTAAAAGCAAATGCTGATTATATGGTTGAACATCTCAAAAAATTCGGCTGGGAATATGTGGTTGTGGATATAAGATGGTATGTCGAAAATGATAAAGCAGGTGGCTATAATGAAGATAATCCTATATACACTCTGGATGAATATGGCCGCATGACTCCTGCTCTAAACCGGTTCCCATCAGCAGCAAACGGAAAAGGATTCAAGCCTTTGGGAGATTATATTCATAGTAAGGGTCTGAAATTCGGGATTCACATGATGCGTGGCATACCGGTAATAGCTGTCAAAAAGAATACGCCGATTATGGGAAGTAGCGCTAAGGCACAGGATATTTATTCAACTGGAAATCAATGCTTCTGGTTAAAAGACATGTACACTATTGTCGCCGGGAAACCGGGAGCACAGGAATACTACAATTCCGTCTTCCAACTGTACGCATCGTGGGGACTTGATTTTGTTAAAGTAGATGATCTTTCTGGTAGAACCGCTGAGATTGAAATGGTGAGAAAAGCTATCGATAATTGCGGAAGGCCAATCGTAATTAGCATTTCGCCGGGTGGAGACAGACCTGAAACAGCTGAATTTCTAAAAAATAATGTAAATATGTGGCGCACATCAAATGATTTCTGGGACAACTGGCCGGCGCTAAAGAATCAGTTTACAATTCTTAACATGTGGTCAGGACTGGGAGGAAAAGGTTATTACCCAGATGGGGACATGCTTCCCCTTGGTAAAATAGGATTAAGGGCTGAACGCGGAACACCCCGGATGACAAGCTTTACGAAAGATGAACAATATACTTTATTGTCACTATTTGCTATTTTCGGATCACCATTAATGTTTGGAGGAGATCTGCCCAGCAATAATGAATTTACATTAGGATTGATTACAAACAAGGATGTAATGGAGGTAGATCAGCAAAGAATTAATCAAAAACAGCTTTTCAGGGAAAATGATCTGATTGCATGGACCGCAGACGATCCTAAAACGGGGGATAAATATGTGGCCCTCTTTAATGCTTCCGATCAAAAACCTGTCGTTGAGAGTAAAGCCATCTGGAAAAGTGAACTGATCACTCAGGATACTCCGGGTCAGAGTGTTGATATTGATGTTGATATTACCGGTGCAAAGAAATTGTACCTGGTAGCTACACTTGATGATGTTCTGGGCTATGGAAAGCATAACTGCGATTGGATTGAGCCTGTTCTGACGGGAAAAAGCGGTAAGATGAAGCTTACAGACCAGAAATGGGTAAAAGCTTCAGCCGGAAGGGGAGAACCTGTTATTAATAAAACAGCGACAGGTGGGAAACTGACTGTTAATGGTAAAGAATATGTAAATGGTATAAACACCATTGCCATTTCGGTCATTGAGTACAATTTGCCTGAAGGCTACTCCAGGTTTAAAACCAAAGCCGGTATCGATAAAGATGCTTTGATGCAACTCGGACAAATCGGCAGCAGGGCCTCAGCCAGATTTTTGATTTTTGTTGAGGATCCTGCAGGTCCTGTGCCAGCTGATACTGCTGCAATTTCAATAAAATTTGACCAGCTTGGTCTGACAGGTACCCATTCTGTAAAAGATCTCTGGAGTGGTGAAAAACTGGGACAGTTTACAGATGGATTCACCCGTACGATTAATCGTCATGGAGCCGGACTTTATAGAATACATTAAAAATATATTTTGGCTATTTTTGAACGTTTGTTCAGTAGGACAAATCCTGGAATAACAAAGTACACACAATTTGAAAACATAAAATATTCATTATGCAGATATTTCGATTTTATAAGCAGCTCACTACACTTACAATCCTAAGTTTTTCGATGCTGGTATTTTTTTCGTGTTCGAAAAAGAAAGATGCTCCTCCAATTATTGAGGACCCGGCAGACACGACAATAATAGATCCGGTAGATCCTCCGGTGGCCTCTACCATGGGACTATTTTTGGATGGATGGCAATCTAAAACATATGTGGCACCACAATACACCGCAGGAAACATTGCTTCTAATACAGAGATAGTAGTCACTGTGGATGCAGCAAATGTTATAACAAAAATACCATTAACAATCTTTGGGCACAATGCCAATAACTGGATGTCGAGGATGTATAATGAACCGGTGTTTATCAGGCATTTGACAAACCTGAAACCTAATGTAATACGTTTTCCGGCAGGCAGCGGAAGCGATGCATATTTCTGGAATTGTGATAAAAACCTGCCTCCTTCCGATGCTCCAGTACGGTTGCGAAAAGCTGATGGTACTTACCAGACCAGTAGTTTATATTCTTATGGTAAATCGGATGATAGCTGGAAAGCTACGGTTGATGATTATTATTCTGTGCTTCAACAGAGTAATAGCATAGGTCTGATTACAATTAATTATGGTTACGCAAGATATGGAACTGGTACTGATCCGGTTGCTTCGGCGGCACATTTGGCAGCAGATTGGGTACGTTACGACAAGGGGCGGACCAAATATTGGGAAATAGGTAACGAAAATTATGGCGATTGGGAGTGGGGCTACCGTATTGATGTGAATGCCAATAAAGATGGTCAGCCGGAGTACCTGACCGGCGCACTCTATGCGAAGCATTTTAAGGTGTTTGCTGATTCTATGAGAAAGGCGGCTGTTCAAACCGGAAAGACGATCTATATAGGTGCCGTAATGCAGGAATCACCTACTCAATCGTGGCAGACAACAACAACACAAACCTGGAACCCAACTATGATTCCGGAAGTGAATAATGTTCCGGATTTTTATATAGGTCATAACTATATTACACCCTATGCCGAAAATTCAAATGCAAGTACTGTATTGAATTCGGCTTTAACAGTTCCTGGTCAGATGATCTCATTTATGAAAAGTGAATTAGAAAAAAATGGCGGGACTGTAAAACCAATTATTTTTTCGGAATGGAACATGTGGGCCAGGGATTCCAAACAGCAAGTTTCCAACACCAGCGGAACATTTGCAGTGATCGTTCAGGCTGAAGCTCTGAAAAATAATTTTGGACTTTCTGCCCGTTGGGATCTATATAATGGATGGGACAATGGCAACGATCACGGTCTTTTCAGTACAGGTGATGAACCCGGAGTTGCCCGTTGGAGCCCGCGACCTTCATTCTATTATATGTATTTTTTCCAGAAATGTATTGGCGACCGTATGGTTGATGCATTGGTGAGCGGAAATAATTCTGTGAAAGCATATGCTTCGACTTACACTTCAGGGCAGGGA
>JADGPT010000257.1 GCA_017882345.1 Bacteroidales bacterium | reverse complement strand
TATGCGCGAATTTATTTTATATTCAAGAACAGGACGAACCGACTCAAGATTCCCGAACCTGAGAGAAGCCGGAAGACTTGATGTTGTTTACCAGGCTATATTGATGTCGCTTTTCCGTTCACATGGGATAAGAAGGGATGTCACATTCCACGCATTACTGGGAGGACCTCCAAATCCACCGCTTGAACTCATGGTTGAAGGAGAAACACTCAGGGATGCCCGGACTGATGAAAAAACATGGGAAGATATCTTACGAAGAGTCCTCTCAGGCAGGGAACATCCGGGAATAACTGTCAGGAAAAACAGTCTTCAGCACCTGGTGAAAGAGAAACGGAACATCTTTGTGCTTGAAGAATCGGGCGAGAGCATAAATACCATTGACCTCGGAAACGATCCCGTTTTTGTGCTGGGCGACCAGGTGGGCTTGCCCAGGAAGGATGAAGAATTCGTATTGCGATATGGTAAAAAAGTCTCGATAGGGGAAAAAGCGTATCTTGCTTCTGCGTGTATATGCATTATCAACTATATTCTCGATAGAAGAGAATCTTTTTGATCACGATTGGAAATCTTTAAATGTAATGGTTTTCAATTTATTGTTGTTGGCAATTGATGTTCAGGGAGGTGACATAAATGGCTAAGCAATTTGAATGTAAGTCAGCGGGGATGGACTGTCCTTTCATGCTTCGTACAGAGAGTGATGACGAGCTTGTATCGTTCAGTCAGCAGCATGCCAAGAAGACGCATAACAAAGATGTTTCAAGGCAAGATATCCTCAAAATGGCAAAAAGTGTGTAGGCAAAAGCTGCCTGCTCATTTTTTTTATATTTTTGATATGAAGTGGAGAGCGAGCAGTTCCCCCATATAACTTATGGGAACTATGATGACTTTCGTCTTTACAGACTCACCAGTTTTCTTTTTCCATGAAACTTCAATGTCAGAACCAATTTTATCTTCCATTGCATTTCGGTATGCAGAAATAAGGATTTCCTGGCTTTTTTCCATCACAAAAGCTTCTATAAATGGCTCACTAACTGCTGACAATTCTTCAACTGATTTGTATCCTAATAAAGAAGCGAATTTTTGATTGTATATCTTATGGGTGTCATCGAGATACACATAGATAGCCTGCTTCGATTCTTCAAAAATTTCTTTCAGTTGTTCATAAACCCCTCTTATTAGATCTTCGTGTGGATGTGCTTTAGATTCTTTTTTTGGCATAAATTATCACCATTTCATTCGGATTATCAGCATTGTGGAAGAGACGTGCGTCTTGGGAGCCACTTGCCTTGCGGGCAGCACTGTGCTCATCGAATACCGTTTTCCACTTTGCATAGTCCTTGTGTTTATGCCGGATAAGTAAGTATGCCATAAATGTCATCTCCTTTACTTTTTATTTTGACATTTTCTTTTGTAGATAATCTCCAATCTGTTGAAATTCTTCTTTGAATTTCTGAATGTCATAGTTCTGGGCATGTATAATGGCGCTCCATCTGGCAGTATAACTTGCAAGGAATATTGTTTCGGCAAGTTCTTCTTCAGTTGCACCATTCATCTGAGCCGCACCCATATGGAAATGTATACAGTATGGACACTTTATATTAGCAGCTACAGCCAGACCCATAAGTTCTCTGTATTTAGCCGGTATTTCTGTCTCTTCAAAGTTATACTTTTTGAAAAGAGGCCATTCTTGAATAAGAACCACTTCAGGTAATGCTTTCATAAATCCCGGTACCATTCCCAGAGTTTCCTCTATGTCTTTTAATGTTTCTTCATATTCTGCCATAACTTTCCTCCTCACTCTTTTATTAAAGATACATTGCTGTATCAAATAACATATCTGGTCTTGCAGCGTATAAAAGTTTGGTTGAAGAAAGATTTGCCAGTCTGCTTGAAAGTAAATCCTGATTTTGCAGCGATGCCCAGGATTTCATTTCGCCTGGCTAATATGAGGAAAAATTATACTATATATACTATGAGAAAAAATAATAAATGTTAATATGGATGGATCAATAAACCAATTTCCTGAACAGGAAGCAAGAGACAATATTGATAGACAGCTCCATGCCGCCGGCTGGGTAGTTCAGGATAAGGATAAAATTGACTGGAATGAAAGTATAGGTATTGCCATCCGTGGATATCAAACTGATGTTGGACCCACTGATTTTACATTATTTATTGAAAGAAAACCTGTTGGATTAATAGAGGCAAAAAGAAAAGACGAAGGATGCAAACTCATTTCTCATGAACCTCAAGCGGAAAATTATGCAACAAGTAAACTAAAATACCTTGATAACAATCCGCTTCCCTTTGTTTATGAAAGTACAGGGACTATAACCCGATTTACTGATTACAGGGATCCAAAACCGCGTTCAAGACATGAATTTACATTTCATAGACCTGAAACTTTCAAACAATGGCTGAAAGAGGATAAATCTTTACGAGCAAGACTTTTAAATCTGCCAGAGCTCCCAGAATCCGGTTTAAGGAACTGTCAGATAAAGGCAATAAGAAACCTTGATAAATCATTCAAAGAAAATAAGCCACGAGCTTTGATCCAGATGGCTACAGGTTCTGGTAAAACCTACACTGCGATCACATTTATTTATCGTCTACTGAAGTTTGCCGGTGCAAAACGGATATTATTCCTCGTTGACACCAAAAATCTTGGAGAGCAGGCAGAACAGGAGTTTATGGCATATCAGCCATCTGATGATAATCGTAAATTTACTGAACTATACAATGTTCAAAGGTTGCAGTCAAACTATATTTCACCGGATAGCCAGGTTTGCATCAGTACTATCCAGAGGCTTTATTCTATTTTAAAAGGTGAGGAACTGGATGAAGAAGCAGAGGAGAAGCGGAAGCTTAATTGGGAACCAAAAGAACCAATGCCGGTTGTTTATGACGGAAAAATACCCATAGAACATTTTGATTTTATTGTAATTGATGAATGCCACCGTTCCATATACAACCTGTGGAAACAGGTGCTGGATTATTTTGATGCTTTTCTTATCGGATTGACTGCGACACCGGATAAAAGGACTTTTGGTTTCTTCAATGAAAATGTGGTGAGTGAATATTCTCATGAGGAAGCTGTGGCAGATGGTGTAAATGTTACCTATGACGTTTATATAATTGAAACTGAAATTTCACAACATGGAGCAAAGATAAATGCCATGGAATTTGTGGATAAACGCGAAAGACTGAGCAGAAGGAAACGGTGGGAGCAACTGGATGAAGATGTTTCTTATTCAAAAAAAGAACTGGATAAGGATGTTGTCAATCCCAGCCAGATAAGAAATATCATCCGTGTTTTTAAAAATAAACTGCCTGAGATCTTTCCGGGTAGAAAAGAAGTCCCAAAGACCCTTATTTTTGCCAAAACAGATAGCCATGCCGATGATATTATTCAGATTGTCAGGGAAGAATTCAATGAGGGTAATGAATTTTGTAACAAGATTACATATAAAACTAAAGATGAAGACCCGAAATCTATACTCACGCGCTTTCGAAATGCCTATAATCCGAGAATTGCGGTCACCGTAGCTATGATTTCTGTAGGCATTGATGTTAAACCTCTTGAATGTTTGCTCTTTATGAGAGATGTAAAAAGCAAAGGCTACTTTGAGCAGATGAAAGGCCGTGGTACCCGAACATTCGGCTATGATGATCTTAAAAAGGTTACACCTTCTGCA
>JADGPT010000256.1 GCA_017882345.1 Bacteroidales bacterium | reverse complement strand
TACAAGGATAAATATTAAAATCCTTATATCTTTCAGGATGTGATCGCAAATGGTTACAAATATTGGCAATCCTGTCATGAGTGGTACACATAAAAGTATTTATTCCCAAATCAATTGCCTGATCTAATACACGTATTATGGACGCATCGTCTTTAAACCTGATAGCCTGTGCTCTGGCTTTCTCATCAGAAGCATGATTTACTGCAAAAAACTGGTTATCTCCAAATAGTACTTTATCCATATTAGTTTTGTTTTGCCTTATCAATAATCATTTCAATCACTTTATCAGTATAAAGTCCTTGCTCGAAAGTATTTACGGAACCATTTTCCCTTGTCACTATGTTATTTATAAAGTAATCTATCTGAGCAGAGTATTCCTCTCCCCTAAGGTGAAAGTTAACAGGAAGTGCAAATTCAGTGATGTATTTTATTGTCCAGCCTTTATCCAGATTTTCTTTTTTATTGGCTTCCTTCAAAAAAATCTTGATTTCAGTAGCGTCGCAAATGACCTTTCCTTTTTTACCTTGCAGCGTCAGTGAGGTCGACATTTTTCTATAGGTTTCATCGCTCCAGTTTACAAGTAAAACTCCATTTAAACCACTTTCAAGAGTTAACAGGGAAAAAACAGCATCTTCTACCCCTTTTGAATAAATACTTTTTAACAAAGCTCCGTTTATTTTTGCAGGACGACCTATTATCTCCTGAATCAGGTTGAGAATATGTGAAGCATAATCGAAAAGACATCCACCTCCTTCTTCGGGTTTGGAACGCCAGGTACTTCCTTTTTCCCTGGTCACTACCGGACCATATGCTTCACCTGTAAAGTGTACCAGTTCTCCAATTACATTCTCTTTAAGAAGACGTTTTAACTCCCTGAATGTACCTATAAAATGATTATGATAACCCACCTGATTAACAAGAGATTTTTGTTTTGATAATTTAACTAATTCCTCTCCTTCGGCCGATATCAAACAGAAGGGTTTCTCACAAAAAACATTAATAGTATTATCAAAGGCATATTTTACCATAGGAAAATGAAATTTTGTGGGAGTGGCAACCACTACAAAATCAAGTTTTTCATTATCAATCATTTTTTTATGATCGCTATAAGTATTTACCTTTGTATATTTCTTAAACCCTTCCAAAATCATGGAAGAAGTGTCGCAGACAGCAACAAGATCTACGGATGGGTGAGCGCCAACTATAGCTGCATGGGAAAGACCCATTTTGCCAAGACCAAGTATTGCTCCTCTTAGTTTATTCATGTTTCAGATTATAAATAAGGTTTTTGATTAAAATGTACGATTGTTCTCCTTCAGTCAATGCAGACATTTCTTTTTTGTATCTGAATCCAGAATCAAGAAAAGTCTTAATTCCTTCGTAAGTTATGTCCGGATTAATTATCATAAGTCCTTTATCAACCAGGTATTTATCAACACAAAGTAACTCCGACTGATAAATTGAAATAACAGAGATTCCCATTACGGCCATCTCCCGTGTCATTGAACCTCCAGCACCAATAAATAGCATACAATCCTTTACAATATCAAATAGATTCAGAGGCTTTTGGGCAACAATAAGTCTGCTGAATTTTTCCTGTTTATAATGTTCTGCCTGATTTTTATCCCTTGGCAGAACTATAAGTTTATAATCCTCTGATAATTTCAGTAAGATATCGTCAAAAAAATTTATTGGTCCGTTATAGTATTGAGCAGACCATGGTTCAGGTCTGAAATAAATCTTATCTTTTGTTCCAGCTACAAGAGAAAATAAGTTAGAAAACTGAGAAAGATAAATTGCTTCCTTTACACTTGGATAGAATGATAATTTTGACTTTAATGGCCATCGTTGTGTAAACTTCTCATTTCTGAGCGCCAAAGGTAAAAACACTTTCGTCGCAAAAAGAAATCCAAAGATGTTGCCTTTCGCATGTTCATTGTCGTTTGTATACAGGCAGGGTATCCTTAACAACCTTGCCACAATGGGTTGATAGAAACTACTCTGACTAGCTGCAATATCAGGGTTGTGCTTTCTGATAAATAAATAAAGTATAAATAACCTGCGAGGGAAGAATAAAGATTTTTGGATTATCCCTTTACCAACCCTTGTACCAATAACATTATGCGATAATTCATGCTGGTTCAGGAGATCAATTGTATTTCCAGAGTCGCGGCAGGTCAATAAAATTTCATGATGGTCATTTTTAAATTCCTTAATAAAAGGAACAAAGAATGTAACCTGAGGTGTGTTTATAAAATCAATCCAAATCTTCATTTAAATGAGTAATAGTATTTAGTAACCAATATATTTATAATAATTTAAATCTTGATTATTAAGAGATACAATTTCAAAGTCTGATTATAGTCTTTACGAATCCTTCTCAATAACCTTTACTTGCAGTAGGTAAATACTCATTGCATAAAACATCCAAGCCTGAGACCAACGCATATAAGAAATTTTTATTTTATAATGTTTCCATACCTGGTAATAAAAAAAACCCTTATCGGATTGCATATTTGTTATAGTCCAGTTTAACACTTTATGAATCAACTCCCTGTTTTCATTGAACTTACCCAACTTACATACTGTAATAATAAGTTGAGCCGGTGCATGAATGTCTATTGGATAAAGCGAGGTGTTATAATATTTTGAAGCTCCCTCAGGAGTAAAAAAGGTGTTTAAATAGTAATTAAACCCTTTCTGAAGATTATTATTAAATGACATGTCTCCAGAATATTTCATATAATCTGAAATACATTCAAGGTTATAACCTGTATGAAAGCTATCTATCCACTGATGAAATGGCAGTCTCCCATATGTCCAGGAACCGTCCTGGTTCTGAGAATCGCAGACGTAGTCAACAGATTTCTTAGCCTCGTCTTTCAGCTTCGATTCACCTGTAAAAGAATGTACTCTGGCCATTAACCTGCTGCCCAACAAAGAAGCATTATATACAGTGCTGTTGTCAAATTTTGAATATGAATAAATATAGTTGCCATTATCGTCAAAGGTACGATTCAAGTCTTTCAGTATGAAGTCACAAGTACTTCTTGCTGCCTTTAGAAGTTTTTCATCTGATATTACTTCAAAAGCATCGAGTAACGCATTTGCAACAAATGAAGAGACAACAATTGTCGGGGTATATTTTGGAAGAAAGAATGCTCTGGATTCCCAGTCAAAATTATAGCCCCAGCATTTTCCGCTATAACCAGGAGTAGCAACTTCCAGAATCTTATTTGAGAAATATACTATTTTATCCAGGTATTCTTCGCGCTTTTCGCATTTATAAAGTGACACATATCCAGACAAAAAAAGACCAAGAGCTTTAGGATTATAATCCTTTCCGATCCCAAATAATGGTCTCAGATTAAGAGGTGATTTCTTGAAACCCTGAATCCAGATCAACCTGGCTAACCGGTTTTTACCAATTACAGGCAATGATCTGAAAAAATAGCTTGTCAACCCATCATAGGGATCATAACCTTTGAATTCATGAGTGTCACAATAAAAAGATAGTTTTTCAAACGATTCCTTTATCTTACTATACATTATAAACAACTTTATTTTCTCTCATTTAATTTAATTTCAAACATATATTTGAAAAAAAATTCTCATTTTAGCAATATTAATCTGAGTAGGTTATCCAATCATAACCTGAATGCCATATAATTAACTGGACAGAAAATCGATAAACCTTTGCTTAAAAACCATATAATC
>JADGPT010000255.1 GCA_017882345.1 Bacteroidales bacterium | reverse complement strand
GCACAGTAAGATCAGACAAAGTACACCAAAGGAGTAATGCCCCAGAGTTAGCCCTAGAATGATGTTTGAAGGTCTGTTTTGTTTAGTACTGTAATAAGAGAAGGAGATCCCTCGCTGGCGCTCGGGATGACAATGCCCTTGAGGAACACAAGGGGGCAGAAGTGGCGATTCGCAAGTGAGTTGCTTACTGAATGAATAGATTACGCGAATCGCCACTTCTGCCCCCATAACAATCTAATTACCATGTCATTCCGAGCGCCAGCGAGGAATCTCCACTCGTCGTTACAGGTCTTTGTAAATAACTTAATATTTAACATTTGCAAATAATTGTCATAATACTTGGTGTGCAAAATTGTATGGGGACTCGGAATGACAACGCTGTTGAGGAGCACACCTAATTTCCATATCATTCCGAGCGAAGCGCGGAATCTCCAGCTCACATTTACTGATTCCATCAGGAAACCGTGTTATTCAGAACGAAGTTAAGAACCGGGCAAAATATTAGCTCACCGAAGGTATATCCTTATAGACAGTAATAATAGTTAGTGTGACAGGACGTTTAATATTGATAATGTCAACCTCAATTAAAGATGTGTATAAAGGGTAGTAGGGGGGTTGGGTGGGCCAAAAATATGGAAGAGAGCAGGAATTTAGATATCATCTGAAAAAACTGATTTGGGCAGGTCCCTGAGATTATACCTTGACGCCATCGCTTCTCCATACGCACCAGCTGACCTTATTGCAATAATATCGCCTCTGACGGTTTCGGGCAGTTCAATATATTTTGCGAAGGTATCAGATGACTCACAAACTGGTCCGACAACATCATACCGGTAAATATTTCCTGATGAAGTAAGGTTTTCTATCTTGTGATGAGCCTGGTAAAGAGCCGGCCGTATCAGGTCAGTCATGCCTGCATCAATGATTGCAAAAATAGTATTACTGCCATTCTTTATAAACAGGACTTTTGATATCAGACTGCCGCACTGCCCTATTATTGATCGTCCCGGTTCTATGTGTAACTCCTGACCTGGAACCAGATCGATGAATTCATTAAGCAACGAAAAATACTCGTGAAAATCCGGATCATTATCCGGATTTTCATAGTCAATACCCAAACCTCCGCCGACATTGAGGATTTCTAAATTAATATTGTGAGTGGAAAACCATAACTGCAATTCATTTATCCGGGCACATAAACTTTTAAATACCGACATTCTGGTAATCTGGGAACCAATATGAAAGTGTATTCCTATCAACCTTATGCTTTTAAAATCTGATAGTTTTTTTATTACATTATCTAACTCCCAGGTATTTATTCCGAACTTACTCTCTTCAATACCGGTTGTTATGTACTTATGAGTATGAGCTTCGATATATGGATTGATTCTTAATGCTATCTGTGCAGTTTTTTCCTGTTTTGCAGCCAATTGATCAATAACTTCAATCTCAGGAATTGATTCACAGTTAAAACAAAATATGCCGGCTTTTAGTGCAGCATTAATATCCTTATCAGTTTTACCAACTCCTGCAAATACTATTTCTGAAGGGTTGAATCCTGCAATTATTGCAGCATTAATTTCATTGAAACTGACACAGTCGGCTCCGAAACCATAGGAGGAGATTATTTTAAGAATCCCCGGGTTTGAGTTCGCCTTAACTGCATAATGAACTTTATATCCGGAATTATCTGACTCTTTCTTTACAACATCGAGGGTAGATCTTAAAATGTCAAGATCATAATAATAAAAGGGAGTTTCAATTTTCCTGAATTTTTCAATTGTAATTTTATTAATCATTTTTCTAATTAAAAAGATGTTTGCTGAGTAATCTTAAAGCTTCTATTTTGTTGGATGTATCAATCAGGAGAGAAAGACTGTTAGGACTGCCTCCATAAGAGATCATCTTCAGAGGAATTGTGTTAAGCGCTTCAAATATTTCAGGTGCTGAACCTGTCCTTTGTGTGCGGAAATCTCCGACAATACATATAATTGTCTGATTTTCTTCAACTTCCACCGTGCCAAGCTCTTTCAGGTCTTTTGCTATCTGTTTAATGAACTCGGAATTGTCAATTGTTATTGATACTGCTACCTCTGAAGTGGTAATCATATCTATTGGTGTTCTGTAAACTTCAAAGATCTCAAATACTTTTCGAAGGAATCCGTAAGCCATTAACATCCTGTCAGATCTTATCCTTAATACCGATATTCCATCTTTCGCGGCAACGGCTTTATAATCCTGGAGGATAGATGAAGATGTTATCAAAGTACCAATATCTTCAGGCTCCATTGTGTTTTTAAGTCTGACAGGAATATTTTTTTCTTTGGCAGGATTAACACTTGAAGGGTGCAATATTTTAGCGCCAAAATAGGCAAGTTCCGCGGCTTCATCGAAGGATAATTCCCTTATAACCTTTGTATTCTCAACAAAACGAGGATCGTTATTATGTAACCCATTAATATCAGTCCATATCTGAATCTCTGACGCGTTGACAGCAGCTCCAATCAGGGACGCTGTAAAATCACTGCCACCACGTTTCAGATTATCTATCTCTCCATAAGCATTTCTGCAGATAAATCCCTGGGTTATAATAATATTCTCTGACAGATAGTTTTTAAGCTCCCGTTCAATATTTTCTTCAATATAAAAGGAGTCAGGTTCTCCATCCTTATCAATCCGCATGAAACTAAGAGCCGGCACTAGTGTTGAGTTAATGTTTTTTTCTTTAAGGAGAAGATGGAATAATGAAGTGGATATTAGTTCTCCCTGAGCAAGAATTGCTTTTTCCTGAAGCTTTGTAAATACTCTGAGAGTGAAATTCCTTATATATTCAAAATGTGAATCAATCAGTTCGTGTCCGGATTTTTTAAAACTCTCAGTGTCAAACAGCTCCTCAACTACCTGATGATATTTTGATCTGAGATTGTTATTTTTGACTGATGCTTCATTTATATTGTCGGCATACAGAAGTTCAGCTATTTCTGCAAGGATGTTTGTAGTTCCTGCCATAGCAGACAACACTACAATCTTTTGCTCATCATCTTTAATTAAAGGTATTAAAGCTTTCATCCTCTCGGGATTTCCCACTGAAGTCCCCCCAAATTTCATTATTTTCATAAGAGCAAATTATTATAAAAAAACCTGCATTCATTTGCAGGTCCGTATATCTCTTTTTGTTTAAACTTTACAAATAAAGATAATTAAAACCTGTAATTCAGATGTTTAATACACAACAATATCTTATTTATCTGTTTATTCATGCATTTATTATCATGGAGCAAAAATATACTTTTAATTAATAAAGAATATTTAATTGGTATATTTTTTGTTAACAGATCTAATATTTAACAGGTTACTTCCTATTCGCTGTTTGCGGGTTGCTATTCTGTTGGCGGGTAACAAGTATCAAATACCTTGTCCCGGGCGCAAGGAGATTTTTAATTCTTTTTTCTTATATTTCATTTTTATTTATATTTTTGCACCCGCTATCTTTTCTGCCCAGATGGCGAAATTGGTAGACGCGCTAGTTTCAGAGACTAGTGTCAGTAATGATGTGCAGGTTCGAGTCCTGTTCTGGGCACTATAAAAGACAAAGGACAAAAGTCACAAGACAAAAGGATTGTTTTAACTTTTATCTTTTTATTTTTATCTTTTATCTTGTCTACGCCCAGATGGTGAAATTGGTAGACACGCCAGCTTGAGGGGCTGGTGCCGGTTACGGTGTGCAAGTTCGAGTCTTGTT
>JADGPT010000074.1 GCA_017882345.1 Bacteroidales bacterium | reverse complement strand
TACATTGCCAGTTTACCATCTGAAAACTCCATAAATTCAGTTGACCCTGTTTCGTGAAGCAGACCAAGTACCTCTCGTGCAGCAATAAGTTCAGGATAAATCAGTGAGTCTACTCCAATAGATTTAAAAAATTCCAGGGTGGCAGGTTCAAGGTAGTCGAGATTGTCAATTCGGGCTATTGTTTTAATAGCTCCAAATCTTTTAGCAAGAATAGAGGCAGTAATATTGGTATCCTCGGAATGAGTCACTGCGATAAAAAGGTCAGTTTTTTTGCTGAGGACATCCTCAAGTATCTTCACTGATGTAGCAGATCCTTCATGTGTCAGAACATCCAGAGAACTGTCAATTGGTTTAAGCCGGGACTCCTCCGGATCGATAAGAATAATTTCATGATTTTCATTCGATAACATTTTGGCGAGATGCGTCCCCACTTCACCGGCTCCTGCAATTATTATTCTCATTAAAAAATTTTTTGAAAAAACATGACAAAATAAGAGATAAATCCCTTAATACTCAAGTTTTTTACGACTTTTATTTATGAACTGATCATATCCTTTTAATATATGCCCCGGACTTTCTTACGAAATGAATTGAGTCAATACCGGAAAAAACAGCCTGTTGAGGGAAACGAAAACCTGAGGTCGCTTCCGATGAAATAATTATTATGTCAGGAGAATTCACCAAATTTAAATTTTTTTCAATTTTGGGTTTTGAACCTGTTAATATCACGATATCAGGTACAAAATTCTGAATGATTTTTTTATTCAGAAAATCGGTGATAAGTATCTTTTCCCCGCTTACCTTTTTGCAGTAATAATTATTTTTAAGTACAGTTAATTGTATTTTTAGTCCAAGTGTAGCACAGTGTCTGTTCACCTCAGGTCGAACTATTGAGGTATCGGTAAAGAGATTGAGTATTTTCCCGGTTCTGATTCCGATAGTCAACGAGCCGGGTGTATTATAAATTATTAATTCATTTGTTGTTTTTGAAAAGATATCTTTTGCCAAACCTGAAAAGACAAAAAGGGTCAGAAAAATCAGCGGATAAATGACTCGAAAAGATTTTCTATCTGTTAGCCAATGACTGATAAGAAATATTGTACAGGTCAGCAGAATGCATTCAGCGGTTGTCAAACCAATATTTTCAATTGTCGAATAAGGTAGTGAAGCAGCGAACGATGTGAGATACTCTGTAAGTCCGGTCAGATAATTTAAAAGCAGAGCTAAAAGCAGCGATAGAAAACGAATATGGAAAAACATCGGTACAAGGCAACCAGTTAAAATCAATAAGTTCGAGAGCGGCACGATGGTAATATTAGCAAGTATGAAATATGTAGGGAACCTGTTAAAAAGCATTATTGTCAGAGGAAGAGTACCTGCCTGAGCTACAATAGTTACAACAGCTGATTGCCAAATCTTATCTGTGAGCCAGTTTTTGAATTGAAGGATCAGGAAAAAGCTGTAGTAAAAACTGATAATATAAATCACAGCCGAATATGAAAGCAGGAATCCTGCATCAAATATTACTGATGGTCTGGCTATGATCAGAATAAAAGCCGACGCCAGCACCGAGTTTATTCCGTTTACAGGTCTTTTCATCAATTTACCCGCCTGGAGAAATGAAAACATCAGGGTTGCCCGCAGGACTGAAGGAGTGAGCCCTGTTACAAATGCAAATGACCAGAGAATCAGAATAGTTATTATAATACGGAGTATATTGAATCTTCTTTTCATAAAAAACAAAAGATTAAATACAAACAGACTCAGGATTATTGCATGAAGTCCCGAAACTGCCATGATATGCATAACGCCGGCTTTAATAAAATTCATTTTCTGTTCAGGGTCCAACATACTTTTCTGTCCAAGTGTAATTGCAGCTACCAACGCCAGCCTTTCACCTTTGATACCGCGTTCTCTGAACATTGAGATAATTTTTTCCCGTATAATCAATGCCCTGTGAATAAGTTTTCTGTGTGCAGGAATAATATGCCTGATAAAATCCTGACTATTAGTAAAGGCATAGTATCGGATACCCTGGTTTTCCATGAAAAATCTGTAGTCAAATTCATGTGGATTGGCTCTATTTTCAATTTCAATGGGTGTGCATCGTATAATAACTATATCGCCCGGAAGGAATGATGCCGGTGATAAATCTTTTTTGTTGTAAAGTATAATAGAGCCTTTAACAGCTTCAGATTTATCTCCCTCAATTTTTCTGTTAAGTTTTACTGTAAACCTGTAACTATTCTCTTTTTCTTCAGGATAGTCGGACAGAGTGCCTGTGAACACCGTTTTTTCAGGTTTAAGGGTTGAAAGGCTGTTTTTTTCATTTGTATAAAGAAGCAAACCGCATACATAAAGCGATATTGTCAGTGCAAAACCAAAGATCACGTTGGATTGATACTTGTTGAAGAATAGACTGATTATGAATCCTGTAGTCGCGACAATACAGACAATTACCAGGATAGTAATATCCGGTTTGAAATAGAGGCCTGAAACAATTCCAGCACATAACGGCAGGCCAATACGAAGAAACGGAATTTCTTTATGTAGCACAGTCCGCAGCTAATGAGACTGTATAAAGTTAAACAAAAGTTTTGAGTGCCTAAAGTTTGGAGTGTTTTATTTTCTGCCCGGGGAGAATTGTCTTGTAATCGGCTTCAAACTTGCCTTTACTTATAGCTGTTAGTTTGCTCTTAAGGAGTCTCCGTCTGAGAGGACTTACTTTATCAGTGAATAATATGCCATCGAGATGATCATACTCATGTTGGATTATCCTTGCTTTATAGCCATCAAAAACCTCATCGTGAAACTGCCAGTTTTCGTCAAAATAGCTTATCCGTATATGTGACTCCCGCATAACTTCTTCCCTTAAATTCGGAATACTTAAACATCCTTCATTCATTGGTTGAAGTTCGCCACATCTCTCAGAGATTTTAGCATTTATAAACGTTCTTTTGAATTCTGCAAGTGATGGTTCATCTTCAGCTGCCGGTTTTCCGTCTATCACAAATATTCTTATTGATTTTCCTATTTGTGGCGCTGCAAGACCCAGTCCTTCAGAGTGATACATAGTCTCAAAAAGATCTTCAATCAGTTGATTCAGCTCAGTATAATCTTTATTAATCTCTACTGCAACTTTTCTTAATACAGGATGTCCATATACAACAATTGGATAAGTCATATCTGTTTAATATTTTCTGTTTTATTAGATCTGCTATCAAGGAAAGACTGAAGAATGATGGAAGCGCTTATTTTATCAACCATCGCTTTATTCTGTCTGCCTTTCTTTTTCACTCCTCCTTCGATCATTGTCCTGAGAGCCATTTGCGATGTAAATCTTTCATCTGCAAGATATATATGTTTTTCAGGGTACGTCTTTTTAAGTTTTTTTATAAATGGATTGATATAAACAACAGATGCGCTAGGCTGGTTGTTCATTTGTACGGGATAACCAATGACAAAAGCGTCCACTTCATCCGTTTTAAGATAATCCTTAATAAAGTTGTCAAATTCCGCGGGACTAACAGTAACCAGGGGTGAAGCAAAAATCTGCAATGGATCCGTAACAGCCAGTCCGATCCTTTTCAACCCATAATCTATTCCGATTATCCTGCCCATATATTTATACAAGGTACAAAAGTACAAAAAAAACCACCCCGCAGGATGGCTTTTTTTATCTTCAGACTTTACTATTCTGTTTTTGTTTCCGGTACTGCAAATTCCATCGCAGCTAACCGTTGGTATGATTTGTACCTCCATTTGGCATTCTCTTCGGCAGCTTTAAATAGTATCTCAGCTTCACCTGGGAATGCTTTCATAAGTGATGTATAACGTACTTCCGACTTCAGGAAGTCCTGGAACTTTGTCCAGTCAGGCTCTTTTGAATCGAGTGTGAATGGATTTTTTCCTTCTTTTTCAAGTAATGGGTTATACCTGTAGTTATGCCAGTAACCTGATGCAACTGCATCTTTTGTCTGAGCCTGAGTCTTGCCCATACCCTCCCTTAGTCCATGGTTGATACATGGTGAGTATGCTATTATGAGTGATGGCCCCGGAAAAGCTTCAGCCTCTTTGAGAGCCTTAAAATACTGGGTGTTACTTGATCCCATTGCAACCTGTGCTACATAAACATAACCATAACTCATTGCCATCATTCCAAGATCCTTTTTACGGATTTTCTTACCTGAAGCAGCAAATTTTGCAACAGCACCGGCAGGAGTTGATTTGGACGCCTGACCTCCGGTATTAGAATATACTTCGGTATCCAGAACGAGTATGTTTACATCTTCACCTGAAGCTATAACATGATCAAGTCCGCCATATCCGATATCATAAGCCCAACCGTCACCGCCAAAGATCCAATGAGATTTTTTAACAAGATATTGTTTGAGACTCAGAATCTCTTTTGCAACCTCAGATTTCTCTTTATTACAGGCTTCTATAACTTTTGCAGATGCAATTCTGGAAGCTTCGGCATTATCTTTTACTTTCAGCCACTCTTCAAATATTGCTTTCGTTTCAGCGCTTACTGACCCGTTTGCGAGAGCTACTGTCATACGAAGTGCAATTCGATCTCTCAGTTTATTAGCTCCGAGTGAAAGGCCAAGTCCGTATTCTGCATTGTCCTCAAACAATGAGTTGGCCCATGCTGGTCCAAACCCGTTTTTATTATGTGTATATGGGGTTGAAGGAGCAGAGCCGCCATATATTGAGGAGCATCCTGTTGCATTAGAAACAATCATCCTGTCGCCAAAAAGCTGAGTGACAGATTTGATATAGGGTGTTTCGCCACAACCGGCACATGCACCTGAGAATTCAAATAGTGGTTGAGCAAACTGGCTGTTCTTAACATTTACAAATTTGTCAACTACTGTATCTTTGTAACCAACTTTTTCATGCATATAAGTCCAGCGGGGAATCTCTCCAAGTTGTGTTTCAAGTGGTTTCATTACTAATGCTTTGTTCTTTGAAGGACACACATCGGCGCAGTTGCTGCATCCTGTACAGTCGAGAACACTAACCTGAATCTTGAACTTGAATGCTTTAAGAGCACCAGGAATACCCTGAATAGTTTTGGTTCCTTCAGGAGCATTTGCAGCCTCTTCATCAGTCATCAGAAAAGGACGTATACAGGCGTGAGGACATACATAAGAACACTGATTACACTGGATACATTCATTTGGCTGCCACTCAGGAACATTCACTGCAATACCCCGTTTTTCGTATTGTGAAGTACCGGATGGGAAGGTTCCATCTTCCCTGCCGGAAAACGCACTAACAGGAAGGTCATCACCTTTCATAGAGTTGATTGGCTCCATTACTTCACGGATGAAATCAGGTATATCGCGGGTGTCAGTTACTTTCTTAACTTTAATATTTGCCCACTCTGCGGGAATCTCAATCTTTTCAACTGCACTTCCTTTATCTACAGCCGCATTGTTCATATTAACAACATCTTCACCTTTTTTGCCATAACTCTTATAAATAGCCTTTTTCATTTCAGATTCGGCCTTTTCATGAGGGATCACATTGGCTACCTTAAAGAAAGCAGCCTGCATTATTGTATTTGTGCGTGTCCCGAGACCAAGTTCTTCTGCAATAAGAGTTGCATTGATAGTATAGAAGTTAATATGGTTTTCAGCCATGTACTTCTTCATGCGATCAGGAAGATGTTTTTTTGTTCCTTCAACATCCCAGATTGAATTCAGAAGAAAAGTTCCTCCCTTCTTCAATCCTTTCAGCATATCATATTTATTAAGGTAAGAAGGTACATGACATGCAACAAAGTCAGGTGTATTAACGAGGTAGGGCGAACGGATAGGTTTATCTCCAAAACGGAGGTGTGATGTTGTTATACCACCTGATTTTTTTGAATCGTATGCGAAATACGCCTGGCAATATTTATCGGTTGAATTACCTATTATCTTAATAGAGTTTTTATTCGCACCAACGGTACCGTCTGATCCAAGTCCGTAGAATTTTGCTGAATATGTACCCGGAAGGGCAACATGTATTTCCGGAAGTATAGGAAGTGATTTGAATGTAACGTCATCAACAATACCTACAGTAAACTGGTTCTTAGGTTCTTTGAGTTTCATGTTCTCAAAAACCGATAAAACCATGCTTGGCGTTGTATCTTTTGAACCGAGTCCGTAACGTCCACCTACTATCACAGGTCTTTCCTGTCTGTCGTAGAACATTTCTTTAACATCGAGGTAAAGAGGTTCTCCGTTAGCTCCGGGCTCTTTTGTTCTGTCCAGGACTGTTATTTTCCTGACTGATTTTGGGAAAACATCAAAAAAGTATTTTGAGGAGAATGGACGATAAAGATGTACAGTTATCAATCCTGCTTTTTCTCCTTTAGCTGCAAGATAATCGATTGTTTCTTTGGTAGTTTCTGAAATTGAACCCATCGCGATGATAATTTTGTCTGCATCGGGTGCGCCATAATAGGTGAATGGTTTATATTCTCTTCCTGTAAGTTTTGTTATTTCACCCATATAAGAGTTCACGATATCCGGAATAGGTTCGTAAAATTTATTAATTGACTCTTTAGCCTGGAAGAAAATATCGGGGTTCTGTGCTGTGCCTCTGGTGACAGGATGTTCAGGATTCAGTGCATTTTCACGGAATTTTTTAAGTGCATCGAGATCAATAAGTTTCTTAAGGTCTTCTATATTGAGATATTCAATCTTCTGAACCTCATGTGATGATCTGAAACCATCAAAGAAATGAAGAAATGGAATTCTTGATTTGATAGCTGAAAGGTGTGCAACACCTGCAAGATCCATAATCTCCTGTACGCTGCTGCTGGCTAACATTGCAAAACCGGTCTGACGTGTAGCATAAATATCGCTGTGATCCCCGAAAATTGACAGAGCGTGAGATGCTACTGCCCGTGCACTTACATGAAATACTGCAGGAAGAAGCTCTGCTGCTATTTTATACATATTAGGTATCATGAGAAGTAATCCCTGTGAACAGGTATATGTGGTGCATAAAGCGCCTGTCTGGAGTGCTCCGTGTAATGCACCTGCAGCTCCTGCTTCAGATTGCATCTCAACTACCCTGACCTGTTCCCCAAAAATATTCTTTAATCCGCTGGCAGCCCATTCATCAATGAATTCTGCCATGGTGGAAGATGGTGTGATAGGATATATGCAAGCTACTTCGCTAAACATATATGCAACATGCGCCGCAGCCTGATTGCCGTCGCAGGTTATAAATTTTTTTGTTCCCATTGTGATTTATATATTTGATTTAAAAGTATGTTTTTGAAAGAAAGTGCAAAATTATAAAATATTTCTGCTTGTTATCCTCCATTCATTGAAATCAGAAACTCTTCATTCGATTTAGCCTGAAGCAGCCTGTCGCGGAGAAATTCCATAGCTTCAACGGAGTTCATATCAGTAAGGAAATTACGTAATACCCATATCTTTTGAAGGATGCTTTTATTCAGAAGAAGATCTTCTCTACGGGTGCTGGAAGCAGGAATGTCAATTGACGGGAATATTCTCCTGTTTGAAAGTTTACGGTCGAGCTGCAATTCCATGTTACCAGTTCCTTTAAACTCCTCAAAGATGACATCATCCATTTTTGATCCTGTTTCAGTAAGAGCAGTAGCAAGGATTGTAAGTGATCCTCCGTTTTCAATGTTTCGTGCAGCGCCGAAAAACCTTTTTGGCTTATGCAGAGCGTTGGAGTCAACACCTCCTGACAGCACTTTCCCTGAGGCAGGCGCTGTTGTGTTGAATGCTCGTGCGAGTCTGGTTATAGAGTCAAGAAGAATTACAACATCATGACCGCACTCGACAAGCCGTTTAGCTTTTTCAAGAACTATATTTGCAACACGGCAATGGCGTTCTGCAGGTTCGTCAAATGTTGAAGCAATAACTTCTGCCTTTACGTTCCTTGCCATATCTGTAACCTCTTCAGGTCTTTCATCAATGAGCAATATCATCAGGTAAACTTCGGGATGGTATTTAGCTATGGCATTAGCAATCTCCTGAAGGAGAATGGTTTTACCGGTTTTTGGCTGTGCAACAATAAGTCCCCTCTGACCTTTTCCAATAGGAGTGAACATATCAATTACCCTTACTGATAAAGATCCTTCCCCGGGTTGGCAGAGAGTAAATTTCTCATCAGGGAAGAGTGGTGTCAGGAAATCAAAAGGCACTCTGTCTCTTATAAAATCAGGACTTCTGCCATTAATCTCATCAACTTTTATAAGAGGAAAATATTTTTCACCCTCTTTTGGAGGACGAATTGATCCTTTGATAGTATCCCCTGTCTTTAAACCGAATAGTTTTATCTGTGACTGCGATACATATATATCATCGGGTGAATTCAGATAATTATAGTCTGGAGATCTTAGAAATCCGTAACCGTCTGGCATGATTTCAAGAACGCCTGTATTATATATTATACCCTCAAAATCATAAGGTCTTTCTCTCTTCTCTTCTTTTACAGGAACTGTCTCATGAAGAATCTCTTTTACCGGTGATTCAACATTTACTTCACCGAAATAGACATCAGTAGCAGGCTTATTTTCTTCCGGGGGGACATCCACATTTAGTGCCGGAATCGAATTATCGATAATAGGTTCTGAAACAGGTTCGGATCTGTTCCTCTCAAAACTGATTGCAGGAGGAGTGTCAAATCTATCCTTCCTTTCATTCCTTTCTTCAAGTTTTTGATCAGTTCTCCATTTCGGAGCTTTTCTGTTATCTCGTAACTGTTCTGGTTTTTTAAACAAATCTGGTTTCATGTCAGATTTTTCAGGGTTTTTTATCTGTTCCTGCCAATCTCCTTGTCTGGGTTCTGGTCTCTTAACCCCATCAGGGGAAACTGACATTACAGATTCAATAGTTCGTTTAACCACCGGCTTTAACGTCCTTGGACGTTTTCCTCTTCTCATAGCAGCATCAGCTTCTATGTTATTAACCTCAGATGAAGATATTATCTCCTCTGTTTCGGTTTTTGGTGGGATTGTGATTTCTGTGGCTTCAATTGCCTGCTGGTCAAGGATTTTATATATCAAATCCTGTTTTTTCAAAGATTCTGCTTTTTTGATTTTAAGCTCCTTTGCTATATTTTTTAACTCGGGAAGCAGTTTCTTACTTAACTCAAGAATGTCGTACATATTGTAATGATAAATGGAATATAAGAGATTTTAATGATTTTGTTGGAAACACGGGTCAAGAAATGAATATGAACCCGATGGATTATGCTGCAACTACTTCACACATCCTAAATGCCGGTGCAATATTAAATAAAATTGCTAATATATATCCTGATAAATACTATTAAAAATGCAACGGACTTTATCAAATCAATGAATAATTTGATATTCAATATGTAAAATAACTTTGCAATTTACTAAAAAACTTTTATTCACCAAAAAATAATTAGTATAATGTGTTGTAAAGTTACTTTTTTTAACTAAAATTGTACCTATTGCCTGATATTTCTTCATTAAACTAACAACTGGCCATTAAATGCGTCAGCTTAAGATAACAAAACAGGTTACTAATCGTGAAACTCTATCACTGGATAAATATCTCCAGGAGATTGGCAGGGTAGATCTTATTTCACCTGACGAAGAAGTTGTTCTTGCCAGGAGGATTAAATGTGGCGAAACGGAAGCTCTGAGAAAGCTTGTGAAAGCAAATCTTCGGTTTGTCGTATCTGTCGCAAAACAATATCAAAATCAGGGTATGAGCCTTCCTGATCTGATCAATGAGGGTAACCTTGGTCTGATGAAAGCAGCACAGCGTTTTGATGAGACAAGAGGCTTTAAATTTATCTCTTATGCTGTATGGTGGATTCGTCAGGCGATACTCCAATCTCTTGCTGAACAGGCAAGGATCGTAAGGCTCCCGGTCAATAAAATCGGATTTATTAACCGCATAAACAGAACTTTCGCACGACTGGAACAGGAATATGAAAGGGAACCCTCTTCTCAGGAAATAGCTGAAATACTTGAGATGATTCCTGAAGAGGTTAAGGATGCATTGAAAACCAATGGACGTACTGTCAGTATGGATGCTCCTATAAGTTCCGAGGAGGATAATAATATGTACGATGTTCTGCAGAGCGCTGATACACCAAGTCCTGATAAAAACCTTATTACTGAATCCCTCGCTTATGAGATAGAAAGGGCTCTTAATACGCTATCTCCCCGCGAATCAAGAGTTTTGAAATTGTATTTCGGTTTAGGTACGAAACATCCTTATACACTCGAGGAGATTGGTGAGGAATTGAGTCTGACACGTGAGAGAGTCAGGCAAATAAAAGAAAAAGCTATAAAAAGGATACAGTTTACCACACGCTGCAGAATACTGAAATCATACCTCGGATAACAATTTGTTTTTATATTTTCCCAAAATAATCTTAAATGGAACATCTGGTATCTCCATCTCTGCTGGCAGCCGATTTTGCGAATCTGGAAAATGATGTCGTAATGATAAACAAGAGTGAAGCTGACTGGCTTCACCTCGATATCATGGATGGTGTTTTTGTACCGAATATATCATTCGGATTCCCGGTTATTAAAGCGGTAAAAAAAGTAGCATCAAAACCTCTTGATGTTCATCTGATGATAATAGATCCCGACAGATATCTGACCCGCTTCAGTGAAGTTGGCGCCAATATACTGACCGTTCAATATGAAGCCTGTACTCACCTCCATCGGACAGTAACAGAAATACGTAACCTGGGAATGAAAGCCGGTGTTGCAATAAACCCTCATACACCTGTCTCCCTCCTTAAAAATATACTGCCATCTATTGATATGGTCCTGATCATGACGGTAAATCCCGGGTTTGGCGGGCAATTATTTATCAAAGAGAGCTATAATAAGATCTCTGAGCTTCGGAAAATGATTGATGCCGGCGGTTATGATGTTTTAATTGAAGTCGATGGTGGTATCGATACAATAAATGCTGCAAAGCTTATAGAATCGGGCGTTAATGTTCTGGTAGCGGGTAATTCGGTTTTCGGTTCAACTGATCCGATAAATACCATTCAGAGATTAAAAAGACTGACCTGACTTTAAAGACAGCCCAATGGGAATTAAGACTTCAGGATTTTATCTCATTTTCAATAAATTGGATAATCTCCTGAGTATGTTCAGGGTTTAACCATTTAATATCTTTATCCTTACCCCACCATGTCAGCTGTCGCTTTGCATACCTTCGGCTGTTCCTTTTTATAAGTTCAATTGCTTTTTCTTCTGATATATTTCCTTCAAAAACATCAAAAAATTCTCTGTAACCAACACTTTTGAGGGCATTCAGGTTTCTGAATTCATAAAGCTGTTTTGCCTCATTCTTCAGTCCCATTGCAACCATGTTATCAACCCTGGAATTAATCCTATTGTAAAGATCTTCCCTTGGTCTCTCAAGGCCTATTTTGATTATACCGAAATCTCTTTCTCTTTTTTGCTTTTTAAGGAAGGAGGAATATGGTCTGCCGGCCGTATCACAAATCTCCAGAGCTCTGATTATCCTTTTATAATTTTTCAGATCAACATTCGCATAATGTTCCGGATCAAGTAGTTTTAAGGTAACTCTTAATCCTTCTATTCCCTCTGCATTATATTGATCAATGTATTTTTCCCTGACATCCGGATCAACATCGGGTATGTCGTCAATTCCATTACATACAGAATCGATATACATTCCTGAGCCACCGGACATAAGAATTATATTATTTTTGGAGAAGAGCTTTGGAAGAAGTTCCAGAACATCTCTCTCGAAAAGACTTGAGCTGTAATAATCTTTTATGGATAAGAATCCTATAAAATAATGTTTTATTGTTTTAAGTTGTTGTTCGGTAGGAACTGCCGTACCGATTTTCATCTCCCTGAAGAACTGCCGGGAGTCAGCTGAAATTATTTCAGATTTAAAATATCGGGCAATGTCAATAGAAATATCGGTTTTGCCGACCCCGGTCGGACCAACCAAAACTATCAGAAAATTTTTCATTGAATTATGAGCAGGTGAAGACTATTCTTCGTCCTCGTTCAGGTTTTCTATATTTTCGAAATCGGGCAGAGTCTCTTCATCATCTCCATTGAGGAACAGGTCATCAACTTCCGGTTCAACATCACCATCAACATCATCGTCATCATCTGAAACAACAATGTTGTTATATAGCTTCCGTGAGGTTCCTCCGAAAATCACCTGTTTGGGAGGGACTCCTTTTGAATTTATACAGGATGGATATTCGCGACCACCAATCTCTTTTACCTCACCGGTGTATTCAACAAAGAGAGATCTGTCATTGAAAAAATCGAATACATAGATCAGTTTCTGGTTTTTCCGGAAAATAATGTCTTCGAGAACAGCAATTTCCATCGTTGAAGAACCTGTACCCATATCAAAGAGAGTGAATTCTTCTTCCTTCTCCCAATTGTCTGTTGCCATAAAAAATGAAGCCATCTGAGATTTGTCAAACTCCAATTCATCCTGAATCTGTGTGTGGAAATCCATTAATGTATGTGTATCAAGAAATTCAAATTCCCTGACAAATGACTCATCTTCATCTGATAACACTACAAATTTGTAAATCATAACATGTATTAATTCGATGGGTGCAATATAATATTTTTTAGTTTACAATATTCCGGCTAATTTTTTTTTAGAAGAAATTCTATTGTATCAATTCCATCGGCATAATCCCACAGATGAGGCGACTGTGCTTTACCAAACGGGATGTTATATTTACCCACCTGACATTGAATTTTTTCCTTTAGGAGCTCTGTTTGTTGTTTAACAGAATCTGGAGATTCATAATATTCATAATAAAGAACAGATACCGGGGAGGAGATTTTGTTTTCTTCTTTTAATAAGAGATAACCTGTATCGTAAAACGTTTCTTTATTCACCAGGTAAACAGCTTTATTGAAATCGTAGTTATTCGCATATTTTGAATGGCTGATAACACTGCTATAATTGTCCCAATACTTTACAATTGCTTTTAAGTCATAACCTTTTGGCAAATAAAGCTTTGATACATTTCTGCATCCAAGACCAAAATATGAGAAAATATCGACACCAAGGTTTTTCAATTCCTCTTCAGTTTCATCTCCTTCAATGATTGCTATACTGTTTCTGTTTTTCCTTATTATATTTGGATATTTACCAAAATAGTAATCAAAGTACCTGGAGTTGTTATCACTTCCTGTAGCAATTACTGCGTCAAAATCTGTAAGAGTACCTTTAGTAAATTCAATTCTGTTTCTGAATAGTGGGTTGATTGAAGCGAGGATATTGCTTATGTAAATAATCAGTTCATAATCTTTTGAGCTGGTTTTAGCGATGAGATTATTTCCTGAAATAAGTACGGAAAGAAAATCATGAAAACCGACAAGGGGAATATTGCCAGCCATTATTACTCCAATTCTTAATTGTTTTTGTTGCTCTTGAAGTCCGGGATAGGCATTAGTCCATTTGATCAGATTCTCCTCTGTAAGTTCACAAGCTATAGCGTTTACAGCTTTTCTTACATTATCCGGCGTGAACCAGGCGTTATGTGTATACTGGTTGTCAATCAATGTATTAAGGAGGGACAGGTCGTGACCTGTCCCTCCTTTGTTCACCAGACTGATGTTTAATGATTTCCGAAGAGTCTCACCAAGGAGAGCAAATGATTTTATTCTTTCATCAAGATTCATAATTTGAATAATTGCAGTATGCAAATTTACTGAATTTGATTTACAAAACGAAGGGACAGGTCGCGACCTGTCCCTTCATATAAAATATTACCAGAAATTATTTTAAAGTAAATGTGATTGGGACCATATACCATACAGGTACTGGTTTGCCACCCTGTTTGCCTGGTTTAAATGTTGGAAGTGTTTTGACAACTCTGACTGCTTCTGCATCAAGTTCAGGAGCAACACCTTTTATGACACTTACCAGGCTAACGCCACCTTTAGCA
>JADGPT010000254.1 GCA_017882345.1 Bacteroidales bacterium | reverse complement strand
GGATAAATAGGAAAATAATTGACTTTTTCATTGGAGGAAATTTTAATTCATTACCAAAGTTAAGGGATGTTCATATAGAAATCAAGAAAAAGTTAAAGGCTTTACGCCAGAATCACTGTACACATTGGCCAGAATACTCACCACCCAAGCAGGAGTTAATTGATTGTTGTTTTATTTAGTATGTTAGGTGTAATCTGACCGGTCAAATGTAAAGAGTTCAGGTTCGAGACCTGCTTTGCTCTCCGAAGCGTAGCGAAGGAGAGACGGGACAACCAGATAGTCAATCACTTACAATTAATCTTGTAGGTGATTTTTTGTTTATTGCCAGGTTCTTGCCAGGTTTTGAGGGATAATCAGGTTGGTACACTATAATGAACCGTGGAATTTAACACCAACCTTCTGTCGAACAAATGAAACTAACACATCATAAGGAGGAACCCATTATATCATCTTAATTAAATAATAGCATTAAGATATTCCAAAATAGCTCGTTACTTTGTCCGTCTTCCCGGATCAATTCTTTGGCTGAACTCTCTGTCTTCTTTTCACTACAAGGCTATCAGCAGGATAAGTGGCTTTTAACGTATCCATTTGTGCCCTTGCCCAGTCAATGATTATTTTTCTTTGATCATCCGACAGATTTGCCTTCTTATGTAGGCCAAGATAAGTATATGATTCAAGTGGCATCTCTTTTTTATCAACCTGCTCAATGGTCTGTTCAAATTTACGATTTTGGTTTGCCACCGGCAGTTTGGTAAAGGTTGAATAATTCAAATGCCCTTTACCACCTGTTATGTGGTTGTTAATCCACCATGTAACCGGTTGAATATAGGAATACCATGGATATTCTGTTTTGTTTGAATGGCAATCGTAACAAGCTCCATTCAGAATATCAGACACTTCAACGGGCACAGAATATTTGGTGGTGATGTCATAGGTCATATCATTTGTTAGGTTTCTTGCTGGACGAATAAACTGAAGTAGTACAAATAATACACCTGGAACAATTGATGTTTTTTTCAGCATTACTTTTATATAAGTTAAGGTTTATATTTATTAATAACTCAGAGAACAATATTAGCTTCATTCAAAGACTAATCCGGACATGTATGCTTAATATCATGTTTTGCATCTGACCTGATTTATTACGAACCTGACTGGAAAAACCAGTGGGCTTGACCATAGTTGGCCGGATATTAATGATCACTAAACGCCGGTGTTAAATGCCTGTTGCATAGTTATGTACAAAAATTGTAAAATGACCGGCCATAGGTGGTCAAGCTATCCGGCTTTTGCGTTAGATCAACTTACATAAAACGAACAGGCCAGGTCTGACGTCCTTTTATTAAATCCAATTCGGCATTTTCCCGACAGGTTTTCAATAATTGCTGGCATTCTTTCCTACTTAGAAAGTCTTCAGGAGTTACAATGTAGTTTTTCAATTCAGGTTATTTATAGTTTATACCCGTATAATTATATATAATACCCCCAATACTATTAAGAATGCTTGATTATTTTATAGAAAATAACTATTTTATATAAAATAGATATCACTAACCTTTTCTTTTCAAATCCCTTTCTAGCTAGGTTATTGGTGGATTTTAAAAGAATCTCCCAAGTAAGGTGGTTATTGACACCATTCATATTCATTTTTGCAAAACAAATGATTATCCTTTAATTTGGGGTCACTCAACTACTAATATTTAATTCCTGTTTATTGTAGTTGGCAAAAAATGTGGTGTTTAGAAGATCTTTTTAGAACACACTCATTTAAAAGGTTCTAACTCTATTTGATTGGAATTAACAATTGCTACCCTGTATCGGAATTGTTTTTTCTTTGACTCATCTGAGTTCGCTATATAATACTCGTAATCCATATTTAACGTGTTGTCGTTTTTGTTTAGGGTAAACTGAAGGTCAGCTATTCTGCTTACTCCAACTCTTGTAGATGCAACTTGATCGGGAGCATCTAATCCACCAGTCATCACCTGGGAAATTTCAAAACCAGTCATCACCTCAAGAGAATAGAAACCATTGCGCATGCTATCGCCAAATTGATACCAGGGCAATTTGCTCAAAGTGGTGTAATAATCCTTTTTATCATCGTATTTATGCAATTCTTCTACATAGGATGGGTTATCGCTGGCCATAAAACTTAGCAAGCAGAAATCGGCAATTCTACTATAATCCGAACTGGAAACTTTGGTTAAATGAATCGTAGTATTTCCAATAATCGTATCCGAATTAGGCGATAAATGAGCGTAGCTTGATATTGAATCCCCTTCATTCCACAGCCACACCGAACCGCTCAAATACCTGATAAGTGTATCGTTTTGCGAATAGAGTTTCGGCGATAAAAGGGTAAATGCCAGAATTACTAATATTATTATTCTGTTGGTTTTCATCACACCAAGTTCCACTTGTCTTATTGTTATGTTGTTCATTAAGTTCGTTCTTCTTTTACAATTACAGATGACGGTTTGCAGATTTGCGATGAGCGGGCTTTTCAGCACAAATGTTAATTCGGAGAACTGCAATTTCTTTAACCACAAAACTGTCTGCGGAGCACGAAACCCCGCCTATTGCAAATGTGCTGTTATCGGCTGCTCTTCTTACCGCCACTATTTGCTTAACCTTCATTATCACTTATGCCAATACAAAAACTTTGTGGCAAAAAATGCTTAGACATTCTCCACCCATATTTTGCAGAAGGTTTGAATTTATTTAAATCTAAGAAAGTATTATTGAAGAGTTTAAGACGAGCTTCATATTTATCCTTAACCAAATTGTCAAGAATAGAATCTAGTATTGGGTTTAGTAATAAATCCAATCCAAATATAAAACTCATGTCAACAATGGTGATTTGATCTGCGACTTCTCCACTAAGCGCTACAGGAAGGAGTTAAATGACCTGAACAAGTTAGTTCAGAAGGCAGAGGATATGGTCGCTAAACAATCTTCAGGCGCCAAGGCCAAGTTCATAAAAAGGGTATCCAAAGAAAAAATCGAGCTTAACACTGCCCTGATTGAGAAAAGAAGACTCTTGCTGGGAATTAAGGGATATTGCACTAATTTATCAGAACATCAACTGCCTGCAAAACAAGTCATTGAAAGATATCATCACCTGTGGCGTGTGGAACAGTCATTTAGAATGAGCAAGTATGATCTGGAAGCACGGCCTATATATCATCAGAAGGAAGATGCAATCAGATCGCACGTTCTGATTTGCTTTCTGGCATTGATCATCGAAAAATACCTGGAGCTAACAACTCAAATGACCTTAAGAAATATAAGGCTTCTGGTGTGGAATATTACCGAATCACATATACGTGATAGAATAACAGGGGATACTTTCAAGTTTAGCTCCCCCGCTACAGAATTAATGCAAAGTCAATTAGCACCATTAGTGAAAAGGTGGAAACTTCTACCGCACTAATTGTCACAAGTCAGGAATTATATAGCAGATAAGAGTAAAGTCAGCAGATATTTGAAATTGTACAATTAGCTGTTACCATTAATTGCAACCCTTTCATCTTTAATCTTGTCTGAATTATATATTAAAGTCCCTAATATTGGAACTTTTAAACTATTTTGTGAATAATTTAACATTTTTGTTAATTATGTTACTAAAATGATTGTAAGAAAAAAATAATTGTGAGCTAGCTTAGTGAAGGATATCATCCTTTTAATGTTAAAGAGTTAATTTGTTTTACAAAACCCGGCCAGTGACGTTGAATTTGTTTTTCTCAG
>JADGPT010000253.1 GCA_017882345.1 Bacteroidales bacterium | reverse complement strand
CACGATAAAAAATTCGCTCAGTTCATTGGGATAAAAGCAGCTAAGAATGAAATTTTGCTTTTCACCGATGCTGATTGTAAGCCTGAATCTGATAAATGGCTCGAGGGTATGACGTCCCATTTTGATGAGGGGACCAATTTTGTGCTCGGATATGGTGGATACTTCAGAAGGAAAGGGTTGCTGAATAAGTATATCCTGTACGACAGCCTGATAATCGCAATGCAATATCTTGGTATGGCCATCCGCGGTATCCCATACATGGGTGTCGGACGTAACCTGGCATACAGACGTTCTGTCTTTTTCAGTAACAAAGGGTTTGGTTCACATAACCATATCAGATCCGGAGATGATGATCTTTTGGTTAACACCATTGCTACAGGCGATAATACCCGCGTGGAATGCAGGCCTGAAACTCATACCAGATCAGTTCCATGCTCTGATATGAATGGCTGGATAGCCCGGAAGAAAAGACATCTGACAACTGCTCCGTATTACAAATTCAGAGATAAATTTCTATTAATAACTGAACCATTAACAAGAATTCTTTTCTATTCCTTATTCATTATTCTGCTTTCCTTTACTTTTCTCTGGACATGGGTTTTGACTGTTTTTATGTTAAGGCTGATAACACAGATTATCGTTTTATTATTTGTCAGTAAGAAATTGAATGAGCCTGGAATGTTGGGTTATTTATTATTTTTTGATATCTTTTCACCATTGATCAACAGCATTATATTTTTAAGTAATAGCCGGAGAAAATCCGATAAGAATAAATGGAAGTAGTTCACGAATTTTCGGATAAGGCCAAAGGTGATCTGTTACTCGTTGAAGAGGCAAAAAAGGGAAATGAGAAAGCATTTGCCAGTCTGATGAACCGCTACAGAGATTCCATTTATTATATGCTTCTTAAAATGGTGAATAACGCATCCGATGCCGAAGACCTTACTATAGAGGCTTTTGGGAAGGCTTTCAGAAATCTTGATTCATATACCCCTAAATTCGCCTTTAGCACCTGGCTATTTAAAATTGCAACAAACAATTGTGTTGATTTTATCAGGAAGAAGAAACTCTCTCCTACCCTGTTTGATCATCTGCAGGAAAATCTGGATAATGTCACTGTGAATATTCAATCTGATTTGCCCGATCCGGAGGAGACCTTGATCCATCACCAGAAGGTAGCTGCACTAAATATAATAGTGAGTCAGCTAAAACCAAGATATAAGTCACTTATAGAGCTTCGTTATTACAAGGAATACTCTTATGAAGAGATCTCATCCGAGCTCAATCTTCCGATCGGAACTGTAAAAGCACAATTATTCAGGGCCAAAACTCTGTTATACAATATACTAATCAAAACAGGTAACCGGTAGTGTCAGAATGTATCTTTAGGTATTTCCCGTTATTATCAGCCATTCAGAAAGAGAAACTGTCGTTATTAAAAGTGATTTACGACAAATGGAACAGCATGATAAATGTAATATCCCGCAAGGATATGGATAATTTTTTTGTCCATCATGTTCTTCATTCAATGGCAATAGCAAAGGTAATTAACTTTTTACCTGGCACCAGCATCCTCGATGTGGGTACAGGTGGCGGTTTTCCCGGTATTCCTCTGGCAATACTATTTCCTGATTCTGAATTCACACTTCTCGACTCAATTGAAAAAAAAATTAAAGTTGTTAAAGCAGTTTCAGATGAACTTGGCTTAAAAAATATTAACCCTGTAAGGAAAAGAATTGAAGAAGAAAATGGCAAATTTCAGTTCGTTATCAGCAGGGCAGTAACCGGATTTCCTGAATTTGTAAACCTTACAACAAAAAATATAAGCAAGTCAGGAAACAACAGCCTTGAGAATGGTATTTTATATCTCAAAGGAGGTGATCTGAAAGCTGAGTTATCACAGTTTGGGAAGAAAGCAACTGTGTGGCAGATTAAGGACTTTTTTAAAGAATCTTTTTTTGAAACTAAAGTGATTGTATATCTGCCAGTTTGATTTTTTTAAAAAAAACACCTTCCTGGTTTTTATATTTCAAAAAAGTACTACATTTGCAGTCTCAAATCAGAAGTTAGTCAACAAATATAATTGAAAAGATGAAAAGGACCTATCAGCCATCAAGAAGGAAGAGAGTAAATAAGCACGGTTTCAGGGAGAGGATGTCAACTCCTAACGGGAGAAGAGTGCTTGCTGCACGCAGAGCAAAGGGAAGAAAGAAACTCTCAGTTTCACCGGAACTTAAATTAAAAGGATAATCTAAACTTTAAAATATTTGAATAAAGGTGTCTTATAACAAGGCGCCTTTTTTGTTTGATAGCTGTTGATGTAACCTGAACTCCAAATCCACTTCTATTATACTTACATTTACTGACTTTTTAAATAATAACATGTCTGACCTTTTAACCCTTATAAACGATAAAGATCTCAGGGTAATCGCAGAAAAGATTACCGGCAATATTCGTATAACCCCTGAAGATGGATTGTTTCTTTTTAAAAAAGCCGATCTGTCTTTGCTTGGTTTGCTTGCCGGTGTAGTCAGAAGAAGACACAATGGTAATCTTGCATACTTCAACCGGAATTTTCATATTGAACCGACTAACATTTGTATTTATAATTGCAGGTTCTGTTCATATCATAAACCTGAAGGTGATCCTGAAAGCTGGGAATATAGCCATGAAGAAATGCTTGACATTGTAAAACGCTTTGACGATAAGGCCGTTACTGAGGTTCACATCGTCGGGGGAGTACATCCGACGCATGACCTTCATTATTGGGGATCGTTAATAAGAAAAATAAAAGCGTACCGGCCTTCCATTCATGTCAAGGCCTTTTCTGCAATTGAACTCGATCATATGATTTCCCTTGCAGGATGCACAATTGAAGAGGGATTGAAGCTTCTGAAAGGGTATGGTCTGGATTCAATACCCGGGGGTGGCGCTGAAATATTCGATGAAGAGCTCAGAAAAATAATTTGCGATGAAAAATCGTCTTCTGAGCTTTGGCTTAAAATTCACGAAACCGCACACAGGTTGGGAATTCCATCAAATGCCACGATGCTTTATGGCCATATCGAAACCTATGCTCACCGTATTAATCATCTGGAAAGACTCCGCTCTCTACAGGATAAAACAAAAGGATTTAATGCTTTTATCCCTTTAAAATACAAGAAGTCGAACAACAGTATGTCATATCTGGGTGAAGTGAATATAATTGAAGATCTCCGTAATTATGCTATCTCAAGAATTTATCTTGATAACTTCCCGCATATTAAAGCATACTGGCCAATGATCGGGAAGGAATGTGCCCAGATATCTCTTTCATTTGGAACAGACGATATGGATGGGACGATTGATGATACCACAAGAATCTATTCGATGGCAGGTTCAACAGAGGAAAACCCTGTAATGAGTACAGAGGAGATCAGTATATTAATACGTCAGTCGGGGTTCATTCCGGTAGAAAGAGATTCACTTTATAACCCCATAATTAATCCACCCTCATACCTCCTATAACTGGCTGAAACAATAGCCTGGATTGAACCCCCTTTATGGGGCAACTACCCTTTATACACATCTTAGTTATCAGAAGATATATAAAAACTTAGGACTTTGTTTTGAACATACTTAGCCACGAAGTGGCATACGCGTTAAGTTAGGGAGTTGAATACAATAAAATAGTGAGAGAGTTTAGTACAAAACAGAATGTAAAGTATTGAATATATGTCTGATACATTTCCCCTCCTTTTGAAGGAGGGGTGGCCGGACCACT
>JADGPT010000252.1 GCA_017882345.1 Bacteroidales bacterium | reverse complement strand
AATAGGTGATGCACTGGTTCAGCTTGGACAAAAAGACCTCCTGGTTGATGCACAAGGCAATTGGGGAAACCTGCTTACAGGCGATGGCGCTGCAGCACCGCGATATATTGAAGCCAGACTTTCTAAATTTGCACTTGAAGTGGTATTTAACCATAAGACCACCGAGTGGAAATTATCTTATGACGGACGAAACAAAGAACCAGTAACTCTTCCGGTGAAGTTTCCTCTTCTTCTGGCGCTGGGAGTAGAAGGTATTGCAGTAGGTCTTGCTTCAAAAATTCTTCCTCATAATTTTAATGAGCTTGTTGATGCTTCTATAGATTACCTGCAGGGAAATGATTTTGTTATTTATCCTGATTTTCCTACTGGCGGGATGGTTGATGTGTCAAAATATAACGATGGACAGCGCGGAGGAGTAATTAAGGTAAGAGCAAAGATAGAGAAGGTTGATAAAAAAGCTCTTATTATAACTGAGATACCATTTGGGAAAACGACCACTTCCCTTATTGAATCAATTATAAAGGCAAACGATAAGGGGAAAATCAAGATCAGAAAAATCGATGATAATACTTCGGCAAATGTCGAAATCGTTGTTCATCTGGTCCCTGGCGTTTCTCCAGATAAAACAATCGATGCGCTTTATGCGCTCACAGATTGCGAATATTCAATTTCGCCAAATACCTGTGTTATTGTCGATGATAAACCATCCTTTATGGGAGTTAGTTCCATACTGAAGCATTCTGCAGACAGAACTGTCGGGCTTTTGAAAAGTGAACTTGAGATAAGGCAGGGCGAACTTCAGGAGGAATGGCACATGTCGTCTCTTGAGAAGATATTCATTGAGGAGAGGATTTACCACGATATTGAAGAGTGCGAGACATGGGAAGCTGTCATAATAGCAATTGACAATGGGCTCGAACCTTTCAAAAAACTCTTATCGCGGGAAGTTACAAAAGAGGATATAATCCAGCTTACTGAAATAAAGATCAAGAGGATCTCGAGATTCGATGTAAAGAAAGCCGATGAACATATAAAGGGAATAGAAACCGAACTGGAAGAGGTCAAAAATCATCTTCTCAATATCATTCCGTTCGCCATCAACTATTTCAGACAGATAAAGAAAAAGTACGGCAAGGGAAAGGAAAGGAAAACCGAACTAAGAAGTTTTGATACCATTGAAGCTACGAAGGTGGTAGCCAATAATGCAAAACTCTATATAAATTATAAAGAGGGGTTTATCGGGACCGGTCTGAAAAAAGATGAATTCATCTCCGATTGCTCTGATATTGATGATGTTATCGTTATCAGAAAAGATGGAGTCTATCTTATTACCAAGGTCGCAGATAAGGTGTTTGTTGGTAATGATATTCTTTATGCCCAGATCTTTCTTAAAAATGACGAACGCACCATTTACAATATTGTTTATCAGGATGGTAAAGACGGTGCTTTCCTTGCAAAACGGTGCGCCATTTCAGGTATGACACGCGATAAAGAGTATAATCTTACCAGGGGGACACCGGGTTCAAAAATAATATATCTGAGCGCTAATCCGAATGGAGAAGCAGAAGTAATTAAGGTCCATCATAAACCAAAGGCAAGGCTTAAGAAACTAATGTTCGAATTTGATTTCGGACAGATGAACATTAAGGGGAAATCCTCTATTGGCAATATACTTACAAAAAATGCAGTACATAAAATAAGTCTTAAGGAAAAAGGACTCTCAACACTTGGAGGAAGAAAAATCTGGTTTGATGATGCAGTCTTCAGACTAAATGTTGACTGCAGAGGAATTTACCTTGGTGAGTTCAGCGCTGATGATAAAATATTCGTGGTTACGAAAAACGGCTATTTCAGAATGGTAGGTTTTGATCTGTCAAATCATTTTGAAGAGAACATCCTCATAATTGAGAAGTTCAGACCAGGGAAAGTCTATTCAGTTATTTACTGGGATGCTGAACAGAAGTATTATTATCTTAAACGGTTCACAGTTGAAGAGTCTGAGAAACCCCAGTGTTTTATAAATGAAGATCCTGAATCAAAACTTATAAGTATCACTGAAGTAGATTATCCGCGTTTTGAAATATTTTTCGGGGGTAAGAATAAAGGCAGAGATAATAAAATAATTGAAGTAGCTGAATTTATTGGCATAAAGAGCTACAAAGCAAAAGGTAAGAGGATGACCAGCTATATGGTGGAAAATATCAAGGAAATTGAGTCCGTCATTAAAAAGGAAGCAGAGATAACAAAGGAAGAAAAATCAGATGAAGAACCTCCGCCACCTGCTATTCATGATGATCCTGCACAGATGAAGCTTGAGTTATAATGGTCAAAAACCAAATTATCTATATAATTGGTTTCATGGGAAGCGGTAAGTCAACTGCAGGAAAAAAGTTGGCATCACTTCTTGGCTGGGCATTCATCGACCTAGATAAAAGTATTGAAGAATATACTGGCAAAACTATTCCGGAAATCTTTTCACAAGATGGTGAAACCTACTTTCGGGCCATTGAAACACAGCTTCTTAGAAACCCTCAGTCTCAAACAAACACTATAATTTCCACTGGTGGCGGAACACCCTGTCACAGTGATAACATGGATTTTATGCTTGGCACAGGGCTGACTCTCTACCTGAAACTGACCCCGGTCCAATTGAAAAGCCGGCTCTCTGATTCTAAAGATGAAAGGCCGTTAATAAAGGACCTGGAACCACAAAGACTTCTCTCTTTTATCGAGAAAAAGCTTGCAGATCGTGAACAATGGTATGACCGGTCTGATATAATAGTTGATGGTATAGATCTGAATATCAATCAGTTGCACTCACTTATTATTTCAAAACTTAACAGCTGATTTTTTCAAGACTAGTCATCAAATGTACTCACCCCCTTTTATCCCCCTCTCTACTTCGTCATCAAATGTACTCACCCCCTTTTATCCCCCTCTCTAAGAATTAGCTACCCTTTATACACATCTATTTTATTATATTGGTATATAGGCAGTTATGAAAATTGTTAATATCAGAGAAAAATGCCGGAGGCATTTAATTCCAATAGCCACGGTAGCGTCCGTGGTCGAAGTATATGTTGATCTATCAACCCCGGAGAGGGTTGAATATTTACTTTAAAAGAAAATCTTCATTATAATCCACAGAATTATCCTTCAACAACTCTACTAATTCTTCCTTATATGAAAAGATCTTATGGTGCTCTCTCTGGTTTTCAACATATCTAATAAGATTCATTTTTGCAGAAATATGGTATGTGAAAAGACTATAACCAACCTGCCATTTAGTAAAATGAGAGAAAGATTTACCGTTTTGTAAAATCATTTTATGACTGGCAAGCTTTATGTCCTTAACTAAATATGCTGGAGCTTCCGTTGGATGAACATGAGTAATGATATGAACATGATTGCTAGCTCCTCCGACAATATATGAATGACAGGATTTGTTTTTCAGGATTACGGCTAGATACGGGAAAAGTATTTTCTCGTTCTCTGTTGTCAGAAAGGGAGTATAATCATAGGTCCCGAAAACAATTTGGTAAAGAATCTGGGTGTAGGTTGACATATTTATTACTTTAGCAGCAAATATAAAGTTACATATTATTCACACCAAAAAATGATAAAGAATCAGATTTTTCTCTTCTGATTTCTTCAAACTATTTCATGATCATTGGAATTCAACACCTCCAGTGTTGGATGAGGTCCCGTTTGATTACCACAGACGTGACTGTGGCTATTGGAGTTTGACGCCTCCGGCGTCGTTTACA
>JADGPT010000073.1 GCA_017882345.1 Bacteroidales bacterium | reverse complement strand
AGGTCAAGTGCAAGTACTTCACCATTATCTTTTGTACCGACATGAACAATACATGTATTATCAACAATGAGGGGAGACATACCTGTAAAGAACTGGGGTACTGCATTTGTTGGGTTTTCTCTTCTCCAGACTAATTTACCGGTGTTAGCGTCAAGGCATGAAACGATTGCAGATGCACCAAATGTAATTACTTTACCATTTGCAACTGCCGGAGTACTCCTTGGTCCGGGATGAGAGCCGGACGGACCTGTAACCGCGGTTGAAGGATACTGGCTTTTCCACAACTCTTTGCCTGTTGCTGCATCGAGACAAAGTATTACTTCCTGATCAGCTTGTCTGGTATTCAGATAAATTTTATTTCCTGCAAGGGCAGGTGTAGCATCGCCAAACCCTACAGAAACTTTCCATGCCTGTTTAAGTTCAGCCGGCCAGGCAGCAGGTGCTTTGAAACCTGTTACTTTACTGTCGCGGTTTATTCCTCGCCATTGCGGCCACTCCTGCGAAAAGGAGGTTGAAGTGACGACAATTAAAAGTGTAACTAATAAACAGATTCTCAGGTTATCTTTTTTCATGGTTTTTGTTTTAATTCGTTATTACTGCTTCCTGTAAATTTAAATTTAATTAAAGTAAAACGCAAACTTAATACAACGGCTGATCTTATCAGATACGATTTTATGTTAGGGATTACAAGGTAGAAATGAATTCAGACTAATCCCCTTAGCCAGATAAATGCGACTGGCTTACTTATTCATACAGGGAATCCATGGATTGCTTCAGGGTTGTGGCAACTCCCAATTAAATCGTTACCTTGCAACAATAGTGATTGGCTCTGAAATGCACTATAATATAACCTTTATCGAATTATTGTTTCAGACTAAATGAAGCCTGTTAAAAATAAATAAACTAATCAGGATATGGCTGCTAAACTGAAAATATTGTTTGTGGAAGATGTTATGTCCGACGCAGAATTAATCTGGCATGAAATTGAGAAAAAAAATATCTCTTTTTCAAAAGTGCTGGTAGATACAATAGACAATTATCTTGAGAACATGAAAGATTTCGAACCGGATATAATTATTTCCGATTATAAACTTCCTCAGTTTGATGGGATGGCTGCTCTGCTGCTTCGCAATAAACTGGCCCCGTTAACACCTTTCATCCTGGTAACAGGGTCAATAAATGAAGAAGTTGCAGTTGATTTTATAAAGGCGGGAGCTGATGATTATATCCTGAAAGAAAATCTGTCGCGGCTTGTACCGGCGATTACTGCTTCAATAAATAAAATAAAATTAGCAAACGAGAAAAAGACAGCTGAAGATGAATTACAAAAGAGTGAATTACGGCTTCAAAAAGCTCAGTTTATTGCACATGTTGGAAACTGGGAACTTGATCTTTCTTCCAAATTAATCTGGAGTTCTGACGAAGCATTAAGAATATATGGATTCGATAAAAGGAGTCACGAAATTCCCCTTGAACTGATTAAAAAAAGTCCACTTCCGGAATACAGGGCTCTGCTTGATGAAACGTTAGACCGTCTGTTAAAATACAACGAACCATACGAGGTAGAATTTAATATTATGCGTGCAAGCGACGGAGCCATCAGGTCAATTTATTCAAAAGCTGAACTGGTCGTTGCACCTGATGGAGAACACGCGACGATAATTGGTGTTATTCAGGATATTACAGACAGGAAAAAGAATGAGGAGGAATTGATCAGGGCAAAGGTAAAAGCGGAAGAAAGCGACAAACTTAAAACCGCATTCCTGCATAATATTTCACATGAAATCAGAACACCCATGAATGCCATTGTCGGATTTTCAACACTCCTGGGAGATCCTGAGGTTGATGAACGGTCACGTAAATCATACATTGATGTAATTATGCAAAGCAGTAATCATCTGCTTTCGATAATTACCGATATAGTGGATATTTCAAACATCGAAGCTAACCTTATTAAGACTGTGAAAAATGAAATTAATGTTAATAAAACACTTAAATATTTATTTAATCAGTTCATTACTAAAACTAATGAGAAGCAAATAAAGCTGGTTTGTGAAGCCGGATTATCCGATCCCGAAGCCCTGATTCTGACAGACAGAACCAAATTAACACAGATTCTTTCAAACCTGATAAATAATGCATTAAAATTCACAGATAAGGGAATTATAAAGGTCGAATACAGGCTAAAAGAGAATTTTCTTGAATTCTGTGTTTCTGATACCGGGATAGGAATCTCTCCGGTGCACCACGAAAGAATATTTGATCGTTTTTACCAGGTACAAAGCAATGTGTCAAGGCTATATGAAGGAACAGGTCTCGGTTTGGCTATTTCCAAAGCTTATGTGGAATTATTAGGTGGAAAAATATGGCTTTCATCAGAACCTGGAAATGGAACAAAATTCTTCTTTACAATTCCTTATGAAAAAGGAGATTCGACAACGATAACGGGTTATGAGAAAAAAGCACCAGATAGTTTTGTGTTCCCTGTGAAGAAGGTAATCCTTGTTGCTGAAGATATTGAAAGCAACTTTAAACTGATAAGCTATTTCCTTGAAGGGTCTAACGCAGAAGTACTCCATGCTATTAATGGGAAAGAAGCTGTTGAAAAATGTCTTTCAATGGGAAATATAGATCTGATTTTAATGGATATAAAAATGCCTGTTATGGATGGCTATACAGCTGTTAAACTTATACGTGAAAAAAATACTGAAATTCCGATCATTGCACAGACAGCTTACCTTGATGACAGGGAGAGAGCAATTGAATGCGGGTGCTCCGGTTTTCTCTCGAAACCTTTTGATAAGAAGGGTCTCTTTAAAGTCCTGGGTGAGTTTATTTAATCTTAAATGGGATTTGAGAAATAATTTCTAATTGGCAAATACTGTAATAATGATTACTTTTGAAAACATTCTGGAGTAATCTTTCTTAATCATGAAAAACATATTTCTGAAAATTATGGTATTGATAAGTTTCTTTGGCTTAACCGGCAGCAAAATCGATTCTGATCCAGCAACCTGGAGCAATAAAAAAATTGACAATTGGTTTGCTAAAAAGGAATGGTCTGGCGGTTGGACAGTGACTCCTGATGCCTCAATAAACAAAAGAGAGTTTGCTGTTTATTATTTTAGAAACAAAGCGAGGTGGGGAAAAGCATTTAAATTTTTAATGAATAACGATCTGGCAAAACTTGAACTGAAACGCTATGATATAGATGGCGACGACCTTTTTGCAACAGTAAGTGAGTATATGAGCAAAAATGAAGAGACAACAAAATTTGAAGCTCACAGGAAGTACATTGATATTCAATATGTAATAAGCGGGAATGAGATAATGAATATTGCTCCTTTGAAAACCGTTACGGACGTGGTTACACAATATGATGCTACTAAGGATATAGAATTTATGACAACTGATAAAGTAATAAATTATACTGCTTCTCCTTCAAATTTCTTCATCTTCTTCCCAAGTGATGCTCATCGTCCGGGATTGAAATCTGGGGTAAATTCACCAGTTCGTAAAATTGTAATAAAGGTAAAAGCTGACTAAAAACCGATACAGGTTACACGGTCCCCGGTCCCCGGTTTTAAAAGACTATCGGGCACCCGGCAGCTTTGAACATTCTAATCGTTCTATGGTTATTCTTATGTATTGAAATTTTTCGATGACGACACTATATGATCTCAATGAGGGAGAAGAGGGGATAATTCTAAAGATAAAAGGGAGAGGTCAGTTCAGGCAGCGGCTTTCAGAAATGGGATTTGTTGTCGGCAAAAAGGTGGAGGTAATTAAAAAAGCACCACTGAGAGATCCTATTGAATATAAAATCATGGGATATCATATCTCATTGAGGAACAGTGAAGCGCAGCTAATCGAGGTCGACAGGGACAACAAATTGACAGAATTCCAGACATCAAACGGAGTCCTGACAAGTGAAGACGAAAACGATTCATGGTTAGAGAAAACAAGACAGATTCAGATAGCTCTGGTTGGTAATCCTAATTCAGGAAAGACAACATTTTTTAACTTTGCCTCCGGCTCAAAGGAAAAAGTTGGTAACTATGCCGGTGTAACTGTTGATTCTAAAGAGGCAACTTATAAACAATCGGGTTATACATTTTCAATTGTTGACCTCCCTGGTACGTATTCGATAAAAAGTTATTCTCCGGAAGAGATCTACCTGAGGAATTATATTTTTGACAATAAACCTGATATTGTTGTCAATATAGTTGATGCTTCAAACCTTGAAAGAAATCTATATCTGACAACACAATTAATAGATATGGGTGTCCAGATCGTTATAGCTCTCAATATGTACGATGAGCTTGAGAAGAAGGGAGACATCCTGGATCATCTTGCTCTGGGTAAATTACTGGGAGTGCCGGTTATTCCGACAGTAAGCTCAAGAGGGAAAGGAATCAAAGAACTTTTTGATAAGATAATCGAAGTTTATGAAGTAAGGGAGCCTGTTGTAAGGCATATTCATATTAACTACGGGATCGAAATTGAAAATTCTATCTGTGCCATACAATCAAGAATAAAAATTGAAGGAAACAGGGCATTCACAAACATCGTTTCTGCAAGATACCTTGCAATTGAGTTACTTGAGAATGATAAAGAATATTCAAAAAGCATAGTAAGGTGTACTAATTCATCCGAGATAATTGATGTAGGGAAAAAGGAATACAACAGGCTTGAGAAGCTGTATTCCGATCCGATAGAAACAGTCATTACAGATCTTCGGTACGGGTTCATTTCCGGTGCATTAAAAGAGACACTTAAGATCAGTAAGGTTGAAAGATTAAGAAAAACAAAAATAATCGATAACTATCTGACAAATAAATATTTGGGGATCCCAATATTTGTTTTTTTCATGTGGCTAACATTTTTCACCACTTTCAAACTCGGCGGATATCCGAAATACTGGATGGAAATGGGATTCGGTAAACTATCCGGACTTATTTCAAATTATCTCACCCCGGGAATTATCAGAGATTTTCTGGCAGAGGCAATCATTGGAGGCGTTGGCGGAGTAATTGTTTTCCTTCCCAACATTATTATACTTTTCCTTTTTATATCATTTATGGAAGATACAGGCTATATGGCAAGGGCTGTATTCATAATGGACAAAGTGATGCATAAGATAGGATTACATGGTAAATCATTCATTCCACTTTTCATGGGATTTGGATGTAATGTACCTGCAATAATGGCAACCAGAATCATTGAGAGCCGCAGAGACCGTTTGATCACTATGTTAATTACACCCTTTATGTCGTGCAGTGCAAGATTGCCAGTTTATATACTTTTTATCAGTGCATTTTTCCCAAAGAATCAGAGTTCTGTACTATTTTTGTTATATATCCTTGGCGCCCTTTTTGCTATTTTATCGGCATTATTTTTAAAGCGGGTGTTCTTCAAATCGGCAGAGATCCCTTTTGTTATGGAATTACCGCCTTACCGTGTTCCGACCATCAGAAGTATCTTTAAACATGTATGGTTCAGAACCAGTTTGTACTTTAAAAAAATAGGAGGAGTAATCCTGCTGGCGTCAATAATAGTCTGGATATTAAGTAATTTTCCGCGATCAGTTACTTATTCAAGGGATTATTCAGGTGAAATTTCAGCTGTCGGAAGATCTGAGCTGACTTTAAATCAAAAAGATGAATCAGTTCATCGTCTTATTTCAGAACAAAAGAGCGAAAAACATACTAAGTCTTTAATGGGTATGATCGGACGTTCTATAGAACCTGTTATGAAACCACTCGGGTTTGACTGGCATCTCAGTGTTAGTATACTCTCAGGATTAGCTGCCAAAGAAGTTGTTGTCAGTACGTTAGGGGTTATTTTCCAAGCTGATAATGATTCCGGAGAGAAGTCATTAGTTGAAAAAATTCAGTCACAGAAAGATTCGCTTGGAAGACCAGCGTTCACACCACTTATAGCTTTTTCCTTTATGTTATTTATTCTTACCTATTTTCCTTGCGTGGGAGTAATAGCGGCTATCAGAAGAGAGTCCGGAAGTTGGAAATGGGCGCTATTCACTGTATTTTATACAACAGGTATTGCATGGTTGCTATCGTTTACAGTATATCATATAGGCGGGTTACTGATTGGTTAGCGCAAATCCTCACGGGAGACTTCTTACTTAAGGTATTCAATCTTCATATCATAATTCCATTTATCGAAATAGAGATTTCCCCCCTTCCATTCAACCTCGCCTCTCTGAAAATCGTTTGGTTCACTTCTCATGTATTGTTTTCGCGGATGAAGTGGTCCGGCGACTCCGTCATTTACAATAAGCCTGTAGGAATCAATTCCGGAGAGATAGAAATCCTTAATTGAAGTGTTTTCTGATTTCTGAAGATCGTATGAAACATCGACAGGTACCCATCCGGTTCCTTCATAATATACCTCGCACCAGTCGTGCAGGTTTTCTGCACCCGGAGGGACCATCCATCCACTTTGCCACCTTACGGGAATCCCTTTATATCTTAGCATTGACATGAACAGGAAGGTCTGCATGCCGCAATCACCTCTCCGGTTCTTGTATACATATTCGGATATATCAGGAATAGTGGAATATTCAAGTGCTCCGGCCCATGGAATATTTTCCTTAAACCAGAAATATATCCTTCTGACTATCATGGCAGGATTATCAGCATCACCGGTAATGCTGTCTGCAAGCCGCTTTATATCATCTGTAAAGCAAATATGAGGAAGCTGTTCAGAAGTGTATTTTTGATAATTATCTGAAGATTTTTCATAAGGATGAATTTTAATTCCCGATGGATTAAAATACCGGGCATTAGATTCATAAGCAAAGGAAATCTGAAAAACCGTTGGAACTCCCTTTTTTGAGATCTCTTCCATAAAGATTGTGCTATGAATTGCCGTATCAGGTGCAATCATATATTCCGGAATTGAAGTACTTAAAAGTTTTACTTCTTTCTGCCGCATGTTATCCTCTCTTGGCCAGGGCAACCAGCAGCGGATCTTTTCACCTTCAGGTACCGCATCAGGATGAACTGTTAGTGTGTAAGTTATTTTCATCTTTACAGGTACAACGGGTTTGCCTTGATTATCAGAAGCTTTATATACCTTCTCAGTATGTTTCAACCGGAAGATCATTTCTGGTTCGTTCGCTATTTCCTGAATTCTTTCATTTTTTTGCTCATGAAACTTTTTTATCAGAAGGAGGTTTGACGCAGCCCTGTTGAAATATTTTTTTTCACCGTCAATCATTCTCCACTCCAGCCAGCCTTTCTTTTCCCAGGCTGATTTTACCTCTGTAGAAACCGGACCAATTAGCCTTTCAATCTGTTTATCTATCTGGTCTTCAGACATTGAGAAGTCAAGACCTACCCTTTCAGCAATCTGTTCGAGAGAATCGACAATGTGAATAATTTCGTTGTTTTTGCCACTCAATTTTTTCAGTGAGTCAGCAATCTCGATTACAGTACTTATATTTCCAAAATCAAGATTTTCCTGTATATCCTCTAAAACCTGATTGAAATCAGAAACAGTCCGGCAACCAAATAAAATGATAAGAAGTACAGTGAAAAGTAATTTTATGTTTTTCATACCTGGTTATTTTCATGTGATCAAAGTTAATTAAACTTTGGATCAGAAACTCAGATAATAACATAAGCCCCTCACACTTTGGCTACCCTTTATACACATCTTTAATTGAGGTTGACATTATCAATATTAACCTCCACTGTCACATTAATTATAATTACTGTCTATAAAAGGATATGATTACCTATGGTGAGCTCGCACGCAGGCGTGCTCGGTTCCTCACTTCTTACCTTCACCACTAAACAAAAACTGTCATTCCGAAATGTCAAATATTAAGTTATTTACAAGGACCTGTATCGACTAGTGGAGATCCCTCGCTGGCGCTCGGGATGACATGGCAATTAGATAGTTATGGGGGCAGAAGTGGCGATTCGCGTAACCTATCATTTAAGTAAGCAACTCACCTGCGAATCGCCACTTCTGCCCCCCTGTGCTCCTCAAGGGCATTGTCATCCCGAGCGCCAGCGAGGGATCTCCTTATCTTATTACAGTACTATCCAAAACAGACCTTCAAAGAACATTCTTCAAGTTTTATAGAATCTGTGATATATAAAATGTTGTCATTAGCACCGTGGTGAGGAAACTTATGAAACCTAACTCTTCAATTTTTTCAATTCTAGTATGAGTTATTGTAAGGAATCTCTAAAAAGATGTGTATAAAGGGTAGGCTTGGTGGAGGGACGATTTTCTAATTTATAATTTTATATTTCTTCAGAATCTGCGATGTTGTCATCATAAAATCCATGTACTGGGCACGATGATAAGGCAGCTTATTTTCTGAATTCTTTTGTGACAGTTTTCCTCTGAAACTTTCAATCGTTTTATAACCCTTGGAATCCATCCATTTTCCTATCTCCCTGACCATCGAACCAACAACCTCAATCTGGTTTAAGTATACTGTGCTTACAATCTGAACACAGTCAGCTCCGGCCAGTACCATTTTGATTACATCGGAGCCATTCATTATACCTGTGTTTGTACATACTGAAGCATTGGTATTTCCAAACAGCAAACCTGCAAAACGCAATGGTAATCTATTATCTTCACTGTTACTGAGGTTATAGGGGAATTGATGTTCTTCCGTATGAATATCAATATCCGGCTGAAAAAGACGGTTGAATAGAACGAATGCATCTGCTCCGGCATTTTCCAGATCGGAAAGATGGTTCAACGGATACGTATGGAATGGACTGAGTTTTACTGAAACCGGAATACTGACAGCTGACTTGACATCTCTAAGGATTTGAACCTGCTTCTTCTCAATATCTTCACTTCCCCTATCAACTTTTTCAGGGATAGAATAAAAATTAAGTTCCAGTCCGTTTACTCCTGTCTCTTCAATTTTTTTGGCATATTCAACCCAGGTTTCATCAAGTACTGCATTAATACTTGCAAACACAGGTATGGTAATTGAATCCTTTGCCTTCTTTAATGCCATTAGATGTTCCATTATATCCTCAGTTCCTGATATCGATAAAGGATAAAGATTAATCATTTCAGCGTTACGTTCCGAATATTCTGTTTTCCGTTCAAAAAGTTCCAGATTCTCAAGTTGGATCTGTTCTTCAAAAAGTGATTTGTAAACAATTGCAGCAGCGCCTGCTTTCTCGATTCTTTTGAGATTATCAATATCAGTAACAATATTGCTTGCACCGATTATTATGGGATTCTTCAATTCAATCCCCATATAACGTGTTTTTAAATCTGCCATGTTCTTAAAATTAAGGGTTTTAAAGTTTATAAATATATAAAAATCATGAATATTGGTTTTATTATTACTACTCTCTTTAATCTTAAACAACATGAAATGAAAAAGGTTTTCTTAATCTGATAAGATGTTTTTTAATATGTGAATATTACCGGGTAATTCATAAATTTACCAGGCTTTTACTTTAATATAACTTTACTGAATAAATATGAAAAGATTGGGATTCTTATTATTACTACTGGTTTCTTTTATTAAGATTCAGGGGCAGAATGAAAAAATGAATTTATTCATCAATGATCTGATGAATAAAATGACAGTTGAGGAAAAAATCGGACAGCTCAATCTTACTACCGCGGGTGGATTTGTTACCGGCTCTGCCGTTAATCAACAAACTCAAAAAAAACTACAGGCAGGTCAGATTGGGGGTATGTTAAATGGTTTCTCCGTAGCTTCCATGAGAGCTTACCAGGATATAGCCATAAAGGAATCTCCAAACCATATTCCTATCCTGTTTGGAATGGATGTTATCCATGGATACCGCACTATTTTCCCAATACCTTTGGCTATGAGTTGTATGTGGGATCTCTCACTGACTGAAAAAAGCGCCCGTATTGCTGCTCAGGAGGCAACTGCCAATGGGATTGCCTGGACTTATTCCCCAATGGTGGATATTGCTCGCGATCCGCGCTGGGGCAGAATAGCCGAAGGAGCTGGTGAAGATCCCTGGCTTGGCTCACAGATTGCAGCGGCCTATGTTAAAGGATATCAGGGAAATGATCTTTCCCTAAACAATACAATGATGGCTTGTGTGAAACATTTTGCATTATATGGAGCCGCGGAGGCAGGACGTGATTATAATACCGTTGACATGAGCAGGCTTACCATGTATAATGAATATCTCCCGCCTTATAAAGCGGCTATTGAAGCGGGAGCAGGGAGTGCAATGACCTCGTTCAACATTATAGACGGTATTCCGGCTACGGGCAATCACTGGCTGCTCACTGAACTATTGAGGAACCAATGGGGTTTCAAAGGATTCGTGGTAACAGATTATACAGCTACTAACGAAATGATTAATCATGGAATGGGCGACCTTCAGGCAGTTTCTACTCTGGCGCTGAAAGCAGGAACGGATATGGATATGGTGGGTGAGGGATTCCTTACAACACTGAAAAAATCACTTGAGGAAGGAAAGGTAACCCGGAAAGATATAGATCTGGCTTGCAGAAGGGTACTCGAAGCAAAATATAAGTTAGGATTGTTCGATGATCCTTATCGTTATATGAATGAAGAACGGGCCAAAACTGATATTATGACACCTGAGGACATTAAGACTGCAAGAGCGATTGCAGAACGTTCTATAGTGCTTCTTAAAAACGATAAACTGATACTTCCGCTGAAAAAATCCGGAACAGTTGCAGTTATTGGGCCTCTTGCCGGCAACAAAGGCGATATGCTTGGTACATGGGCAATGGGCGGAGACCAGAGTAATGTATCCTCAATAGTTGATGGTTTGAAAAAGATGGGTGGAATTGCAGTTAATGTATTGTACGCAAAGGGTTCAGAGTTCACAGATAATCCTCAGTTGGCCAAAAGCATTAATGCCTTTGCCGGACCCGGGCAAAAGCAGTTGACAGAACCTGTTGTATCACCCGGGCAATTACTTAAGGAAGCATTGAAAACGGCTGACAAAGCCGATGTAATAGTTGCTGTTCTTGGAGAACCTTCTGCATGGTCAGGTGAGGCTTCGAGCCTTTCCGATATCGGGCTACAAAGTGTGCAGCAGAACCTTCTTAAAGCTCTTCTGAAAACAGGAAAACCAGTAGTTCTGGTCCTCATTAATGGTCGTCCCATGACCTTAGGATGGGAAAACGAAAATGTAAGTGCAATTCTGGAAGCATGGGCAGGGGGTACCGAAGCCGGGAATGCAGTAGCTAATGTATTGTACGGTAATTATAATCCTTCAGGTAAATTAACCACCACCTTTCCTTTAAATGTCGGACAAATACCTATTTACTATAATCACAAAAACACTGGTCGACCTTATGATCCCAAAAATAAATTTACTTCAAAATACCTCGATATCCCTAATGATCCTGTATACCCGTTTGGTTATGGAATGAGTTATAGCAATTTCGATTACAGCGATATCAGGCTAAGTAAAACACAGCTGCAGGGTGATGAAAAGCTTACAGCTTCAATCACACTTACCAATTCAGGTAAATTCGCGGGAGAAGAAGTGGTTCAGTTATACATTCAGGATCCAGTTGCCTCCATTTCACGTCCGGTAAAAGAGTTGAAAAACTTTAAAAAAGTTTTACTTCAACCAGGAGAGAAAAAAGAGGTCAGCATAGATATTTCGACAAAAGACCTTATGTTTTATAACACTGATCTGAAATACGACTGGGAAGCTGGTGATTTTATTATTTATATGGGAACTAACTCAAGAGATGTAAAAGCAGCCAGGGTGAACTGGACTAAATGAACCCATAAGGAAGAACTTATAGATTACCAGTATCTGTTGTTGAATAATTCGTTTAAAGGATTGGCTTACCCTCCTCCATTAATACATTATAAACATATCCGTATCCAAAATCTTTATCAAGTACAATTCTTCCTTCGAAAGTAATTGTTTCACCAACAGAGACTTGCTTGTCTGTTGTAATAGTGAGATCAAAGCTCCCACCGAACTCTGAACCATCCTGAATATGTATCCAGTTTTTTCCCATTATTGCAGGGTTATATTTAGTAACCTGACCCTTTACCATAATAGTTTTTCCGGAATAGTTTTTTTTATTTGCCAGCAGGTCTGAGATTTTTATGCAATCCTTGCAAGGTTCAACAGTTACATTTATTTTCTCCAATGCAACCTTCGAACTGGCGTTTTGACTGTTCATATTCTGACTCTTCTCGTTTTTGCTAAAAGGATTTTTGACTAATGGTCCTGAACCAGGTCCCTTGCAGGAAATAAATGCCAGAAGCATTATAATTGAAATGGTTAGCTTATTCATTTTTTTAAAAATTAGTTCCTGGCCGAATACTTATATGTTACTATTCCGTGTGGGAAAGTTGTTTGTTTAATAATCGCAAATTTAGCAAAATATATCAGAGAGATGCCCACGAAAAACGCAATGCTTTGTAGAATGTGTGAATCATGAAACTTATTTCCAGAATTTTATAACAACTACCATAATAATGACTGTAACATTGTATTGAGGTTTTTCACAAAACCTGATAAACACATCCTCCTTTTGAAGCTATATATTAAATATATGGTTAGCACACGCTGCAAAATGTTGGTGAAAGAAGAGTTAACGAAACTTGGACTTCACTTCATTCTTGTCGAAATGGGTGTAGTGGATATTATGGAGAATATCACATCGGATCAGCGTGAGCAATTAAGTGTAGCTTTACTTAAATCAGGGCTCGAACTGATGAACGACAAGAAATCAGTGCTCATTGAAAAAATAAAAAATGTAATTATTGAAAAGATTCATTATAAGGATCAAACCCCTAAGATGAATTTTTCTGATTACTTAAGCGGAAAATTAGGTTATGATTATACTTACCTGGCAAATTTATTCTCAGATGTACAAGGAATTACAATTAAGAAATTCATAATCTTTCATAAAATCGAAAGGGTAAAAGAACTAATCATTTATGATGAACTCAGCCTGAAAGAGATTGCCCGGAACATGCACTATAGCAGTGCCTCTCATTTATCCAATCAATTTAAAATGATTACGGGATACTCACCTACACATTTTAAGAATTTAAAAAGCAAAAGACGAAGCCCGATTGAATACATTGGAAATCCGGATAATCTGATTAAAGAAAACAATTTTTATAAAGAAGTCATGAATTAAAGTTATGAAAATGAATGAGGTATTAGTGAACATCACTGTTAGTCTGCACGATAAAGATTGGGATTCATTACAAGCATCAGCACATAAAATGATACCTTCATTTCAGATCATGGGTATAGATAATGAGCTTGATAACGTTTGCACTCAAGCCTGCGGAGAATTAAAAAAAGAGTATAATTTGATTAGAAAAACCAAATGATGAACAACAAAATAAAACCCCTGATTTTTCTTGTCGATGATGATGCCTTGTTTTTAAAGAGCATAGAAATTGACTTTACACAAAATACTGAATCTTACATTAAGACATTCGCAACAGGAGAACTATGTCTTGAAAATATTTCACAAAATCCTGATATTATTATTTTAGATTATTATCTCAATAGTATTGATATTAATGCCATAAATGGGATAGAAACTCTGGATAGAATAAAAACAGCCAATCCCCTCATCCCGGTTATTATGCTCTCTTCCCAGGATAAAATTGAAGTGGCCGTAATATGTATGAAGCATAATGCTTTTGATTATGTTGTTAAAAGTGAAACTGCATTTGTTAGATTAAAGAAGATTATAACCACCATTTTTCAAACTCAGAAGACAGAAAAAGCATTGAGTTGGTATATGGAGAATATGTAATATTAAAATGTGTGAATAACGCAACTTATTCCTTTAATTGTGTAACATTTTCCGGAATTAAAGGCCTCACCTTTGTTTCGTGAAAATATTTTCACAGTTTAAAATCAAAAAAAATGAAAACGAGCAAACTGCTAACAACCCTTGCAATAGTTTCTATAGTATCGGTTGTTTTAATTGCCGGGTGCAAAAAAGATAAATCTGTACCTGGAAATCCAATTGTAATTCCTATTC
>JADGPT010000005.1 GCA_017882345.1 Bacteroidales bacterium | reverse complement strand
CTTAACCGCCCTCTCTACAAAGCAGAATATGAGGCTGTAGTTGAGACAATGGAAGCTCTGGGTTTCAGAAATGGATGGGTTCAGGATATGGATAGTAATCTTAATTACATGCCTGATTTCAGTAAAGAAAATCCATTTGAAAGTCCCCCATCCTTCGAAATGGGGGGCTGAAACTCAATTTTCATAATACTCACATGCCTTCCTCTCTAGACTAATCTCACGGGCCAAAGGTAATAAGCATCAAACATGCAGTTACAGCCTCCGGATTATTGCATTATAAAACTAATTCCTATTTTTGTAGATAAAAATTTCCAGGTGGTCTATCTGACAAATAAGAGAAAAATAATTAATGACCCTGTTTATGGGTTTATAAGCATTCCGGGCGATTTTGTTTTTGACCTTATAGAGCATCCCTGGTTCCAGAGATTACGGAATATAAAACAGTTGGGCCTGACGAGTTTTGTGTATCCTGGTGCAAACCACAGCAGATTTCAGCATGGACTTGGTGCATTGCATCTGATGAATATGGCTATCGCTACCCTCAGAAGCAAGGGAGTAATGATCTCACCTGTTGAAGAAGAAGCCACTCTTATAGCGATACTTCTGCATGATGCAGGGCATGGTCCTTTTTCGCATGCACTTGAAAATTCAATAATCAGCGGCATTACACATGAAGATATTTCTCTTCTGCTGATGAGAAAACTGAATGAAAAATACAACGGTAAACTCGATCTTACCATTGAAATCTTCACAGACAATTACTACAGGAAATTTTTGCATGAGCTGATTTCCGGTCAGATGGATATGGACAGACTTGATTATCTGCGAAGGGATAGTTTTTTTACCGGCGTCATTGAAGGATCGGTTGGATCAGACAGGATAATAAGAATGCTTAATGTTGTCGACGATAGTCTGGTTGTAGATGAAAAGGGGATCTATTCACTTGAAAAATTTCTTATTGCCCGCCGGCTCATGTACTGGCAGGTTTATATGCATAAAACGGTTCTTTCTGCCGAAAGTCTCCTGGTGAAAATTCTAAAAAGAGCAAAAGAAATTGCCAATGACGGGAATGACTTATATACAACCCCTGCACTCAGGTTTTTTCTATACAATAATATCACTCATTCCGATTTAACAGATGATGGAAAATTTACTCCGGGACTGATTGCCTCAAATTTTACAAGACTCGATGATTCGGATATAATGGTCTGTGCCAAATACTGGGCTGACCATTCCGATAAGGTACTTTCAGATTTGTCCGGCAGATTGTTACGGAGGGATCTTTTCGCTGTCGAACTGCAGAATGACCCTTTCCCTGTGAAAAGAGTACGCGACCTTAGCGACAAGGCAAAGAATATACTGAATCTGATTCCCGGTTTGGAAAAGTATTATGTTTTTACAGATAGCATTTCAAACCTGACTTATACACCTGATGCACCTGTGGTTAAAATACTGCTTAAAAGTGGGAAGACTGCTGACATATCAAATGTTTCAGATATGTTTGACCACCGGTTCCTCTCGGAAAGAATAACTAAATACTTCCTGTGTTATCCAAAAGAATGTCGATAATTAAAATTTTACTGTTATGGAATTTACTGCAGAAACAATTGCCGGTTTTTTGAAAGGTGAGATAGAGGGCAATCCCGATATTAAAGTCAATACAATATCTAAAATAGAAGAGGGGCAAAGTGGCGCTTTGTCGTTTCTTGCCAATCCTAAATACGAGCATTATCTATATGAGACAAAATCATCTATCGTACTTGTTAATAAAAGTTTTGTGCCTTCTGCCATGGTTAGTGCCACACTCATCAGGGTGGAAAATGCTTATGAGGCATTTGCAACTCTTCTCCGGATGGTGGATCAATCCAGACCACGAAAGAAAGGAATACATGCCACCGCAATTATTGAAACAAGTGCAAAAATCGGATCCGACGTTTTCATAGGGCCATATGCCTACATAGGTGAGAATTGTATTATTGGTGATGGATGTTCAATCTATCCTCATGTTTATATCGGAGACAAAACTATAATTGGGAATAATTGTATTTTAAACCCGGGGGTGAAGATCTATCACGAATGTCTTGTAGGTGAAGGTTGTATCATACATGCCGGGACGGTGATCGGTAGTGATGGATTCGGATTTGCTCCACAGTCCGACAGTGAATTCATGAAAATCCCCCAGTTAGGAAATGTTGTTCTGGAGGATCATGTTGAGATAGGCGCTAATGTTACAATTGACCGCGCTACTATGGGCTCGACAATAATCCGGAGAGGTGTTAAGCTGGATAATCTTATCCAGATAGGCCATAATGTGGAAGTGGGAGAGAATTCAGTAATGGCTGCTCAGACAGGAATAGCAGGATCAACAAAAGTCGGAAGGAATTGTATGTTTGGAGGACAGGTTGGCCTTTCCGGACATATAAAAATTGCAAATGGTACAAAAATAGGAGCACAGGGTGGAATTCTTGGCGATGTTAAAGAGGAAAACACGGTTATCATAGGTTCCCCGGCAATAGATCTGAAAAAGTTTCTCAGGTCTTCAGTTATTTTTAAAAAATTACCGGAAATGAAAGTAAAGATTGATTCACTGGAAAAAGAGATAGAGTCTCTGAAAAAGAAGTAGTTTTGTTTTGCATTCGTGAATGAATCGGTTCTAATAAATTCAGTTAAGGGACAATTTTCTGGATTGTTCGAAATATTTTTATTTTTTTTGTACCCTGATTTTAATTTAATAATTAACACTGATGAGTGAAAAACAAAGGACTCTCGCAAAAGAGATAAGCCTTACCGGATATGGGCTGCATACAGGGAATAGTGTAACAATTACATTTAAACCGGCTCCGGTAAATCATGGGTACAAATTCTGCAGAGTGGACCTCCCGGGAAAACCTTTAATTGATGCTCTTGCTGAACACGTTACAGATACTTCCAGAGGAACGACTCTTGTTCAAAACAATGCTTCCGTAGCAACTATTGAACATGTTCTGGCCGCATTTCATGGACTGAGGGTCGATAATGCCCTCATAGAGTTAAACGGACCCGAGGCCCCGATAATGGGTGGTTCTGCCTGGATGTTTGTTGAAGCAATTAAGGAAGCAGGTATTATCGATCAGAAAGAAGACAGAAATTACTTCGTTATAAAACAGAAGATTACCTTCTCAGACGAAGAACATGGTGTGGATCTTATTGTTTATCCCGACGATCATTTCAGCGTGAATGTTCTTATTGATTATAACTCCAAAATTCTGGGTAATCAGTATTCTATCCTTGATTCAATTGATGACTTTGAAGAGAAGATTTGCAAAAGCCGCACATTTGTGTTTTTTCATGAACTGGAGCCCCTCTATAATAAGGGACTTATAAAAGGAGGTGATCTGGATAACGCGATTGTAATCCTTGAAAAGGAAGTTAAACAGTCTGAAATAGACCGGATCGCTAAACTTTTTAACCGCCCCGGGATAAATACACATAAAGCAGGTATACTTAATAATACCGAATTACGATACCCGAATGAACCGGCCCGGCATAAACTACTTGATATTATGGGTGACATTGCCCTTGTTGGTCACCCGATTAAAGGTAAAATTGTTGCTACCCGTCCGGGGCATTATGCCAATACAAGGCTCGCTAAGATCATCCGGCAGGAGATGAAAAAAGCGCTCTCAAAACGTGATATTCCTGTTTATGACGCTACGCAACCTCCGGTTTTTACTATTGAAGACATTAAAAAAAGACTGCCTCACAGATTCCCTTTTTTAATGGTTGATAAAATTATTGCTCTTGATGAATCCTCAATTGTAGGAATCAAGAATGTTACATTTAATGAATCATTCTTTCAGGGTCATTTCCCTGATGAACCCATAATGCCAGGAGTACTTCTGGTTGAAGCCCTGGCTCAAACCGGAGGATTGCTTGTGCTCAGTTCGGTTGAAGAACCAGAAAAGTATTCAACTTATTTTCTTAAAATCGACAAGCTTAAGTTTAAACACAAAGTAGTTCCGGGAGATACTGTCATACTTAAAATGGAATTTGCTGATGTAATGCGACGAGGGATAGCCACGATGTTTGGTCAGGCATTTGTAGGAAACATACTTGTTTTAGAAGGAGAAATGACTGCACAAGTAGTAAAAAACAAATAATAATTTTAATGATCTCAAATTTAGCTTTTATACATCCTGAAGCAAAAATCGGAAAAGATGTTATTGTTGAACCATTTGCATATATCGCAGGCAATGTTATTATAGGCGAAGGAACATGGATTGGCCCCCATACTACTATTATGGATGGCGCCAGAATCGGGAAGAATTGCAGAATATTCCCATCTGCAGTTGTGTCCGGATTTCCTCAGGATCTTAAGTTCCGTGGAGAGGAATCGACTGCTGAAATTGGTGACAACACCACTGTGAGGGAGTGTGTTACAATAAACCGGGGCACAGCTGCCGTTGGAAAGACCGTGATCGGAAAGAGTTGTCTCTTAATGGCTTATTCTCATGTCGGTCACGACTGTGCAATACAAAACAACGTTATAATAGGTAATTCCACCGCATTGGCCGGTGAAGTTGATATTGACGATTGGGCTATTCTCAGTGCAGGAACAATGGTTCACCAATTCAGTCATATAGGAGCTCATGTAATGGTAGGCGGCGGTGCAAAAGTCCGGATAGATGTTCCGCCTTTTATAAAAGCTGACCGCGACCCCCTCTCATTCCTCGGATTAAATTCAGTCGGATTAACCCGAAGAGGATTTGGTAAGGAGAGGATTGATGAGATTCATGAAATATACCGGGCTATTTATCAGAAAGGGATGAATATTTCACAGGCTTTGGAATATATTGAAAATGAGTTCAAACCCTCAGAAGATAGAAATTATATTTTGGAATTTATCAGAAAATCTGAAAGAGGAATTATCAGGGCCAGGTAATACTATCACCGTTTTATTCTTTCCATCCCTGTGCCGGTATCTCAGCTTCTATTACCCATGAACTCACCCCCGGTTCCTCTCTACTTCGTAAAGAGGGGTATGTCTACGTATTTACTTCTTACTTTTATCTTTTTACTTTTGTCTTTTATCTTTTTACTTTTATCTTTCCTACTTCTCCCTCTCTTCCTTTCATTTTTTTACAATGTCCCTGCCAAAAGGCGACAAAGCAATTGCAGTAAGTTTAAAGTGCTGTAAACCAAAGGGAATACCAATTATTGTTACACATAGAATTGCTCCGAATATAGAGTGAGTGATTGCAATCCAAATACCACCGAAAATCAGCCAGATTATATTCATTAGAATATATAAACAACCGGAAGCTCTTGTTTGTACACGAGTATCACGTCCGAATGGCCATAATGAAAGCGAAGCCATTTTCAGTGTCTGTATTCCAAAAGGAATACCTACGATGGTTATCATAAGCACAATACTTCCAATTAAGTACTCAATCGAAATGATTAAGCCTCCAAATATTAACCAGATAAGATTTCCCAAAAAATTCATAGACAGTTAATTATTAATTCAATCAAGAATAACAGTTTTATCTTTCGGATATTTAACAGAATATGTTAATACTATCTGCCTGGTTTCCTGCGGTTTTATATCAAGATCCCACTTTATTTCACCAGTTTGTTTGTTCATCTTGCCACCAGACAATTCAATAGTGTCAATGCTAATACTGCTATTTGATGAAACCGGAACCTGATCGTTCAGAGTAATTTTAACGGGGTTTGATTTATTATTTCTTATAGTAAGTAAAAATGAATAGGTATCGGTCCTGTTTGATCCAATCACTTTCCTGCTGGTGAAATCTTTTCGTTTCTCCCTTTTTACCAATATACTGTTATCTGTTCCCAGAGAGAGAGTAAGGGTATCGGTTAACTGGTTTACATTAAGTGTCGATTTTCCAACGAACGAATTTTCAAAATACAAAGTAGCTTCACCACTCTGAAGACTTAATTTTGCCCAATCGGTAATATTTGCGGTGAGATAAGCCAGTGGTGACAGCTTCGGCAGAGTAACATACTTATAATCAGCAGGAGCAGTAAGCCGCTGGATTTCTACAGTCTGAAGTTTTCCATCCGAAGGAATAGTGTACGGAATAGCAATGTCGAATGTGATCGTTGTCTCGCCAACCTGCTTTTGAACCAATACCGGGGCGGCTTCCATCGCCTTTTCCTCCATTTTCTTGTCATTGGCTGCTATTTCCATCATTACAGGAGCCTCACTTCGGCGCACATTTATACCAGCAGCCTTCCCTTGTAGCATTCTTGCTACAGGATAATAAAAATCAACAAACCATGGATTCAGAATAGGAATATCCCCTGCTACCCATGGAGTGGCATTTGAGAAACTCAGTTTAATATCTTTCCATTCGACTCCTGAATTCTGAAATACATTTGCCTTATAAAATATTGCCACAGGATTTTTTATATCATCTACCCTGATATCGTATGAAGGATACCATCCTGCATTTGCCACTACATAACTGAAGGTTAGCTTCCCGGAAACCTGTTTTTCCGATGCAACAGAAACCAGAATTTCACCAGAAGGAAGTTGCTGTCTGCCAAGCTTATTGGCGACCTGTTGCTGAAGCGCTGAAATCTGTTTAGTATATTCTTTGATAAGCCTTTCTTTCTTTAAGGTGGTCATCATTATCTGATCCATATTATTGGTATACAGATCCATGACATTTTTGAATTGCTCAAGAGAGAATGTTGTTTCCTTAACTAGGATGGCCCTGTTCGCAGTCAGAAAAGCCTCTTTTTCCTTAAGGATGCTGATGGCTGCATTCTCGTCTTCGACTTTTAGCTGTAGCGTTTCAATCTGACTCCTGATGCTTTTAACTTCAGGGGAGTCTTCGAGATTCTGAAGGTAGTTATTCTGGTGATTTACAGAAAGGATTGTAAAATCTCCATATCCTTTTACCTGAATGCTCTGAACATCAATATATGGAGAGAGTCCTGATAATTTGAGAACACTTTTTCCCGGCATGATTGTTACAGTTGTTTCATGATCAACCTGGGCCCTGTCGGGGAAAACTGTAACATGCTTTATTTCAGCTTTTATCTCCTTCTCAACCTGCGCCGAAAGATTTAGGGAAGCATAAATACATAATGCTGAAGCGATTACAACTCTTTTCATAAATTAATTTTAAAATTGGTTGTTTAAAGTTAAGATTTTTTTACTACAACATCACCATGAAGCACAACAGCTCAATGGCAGGAATAGTAGTTTATTAAAACCCTTTTACCCGGTGTACTATTATGCCCTTGGGCCTTTGTACCTTTTTGCCATCATACCTTAATAAATGTTAAATATCGCTTTTCCTTAGTGAGATTGGTTAAATAACCTACCTTTGGCAAAATAAAAAAATTCAAAATGAAGACACTTAGAATTGGGAATCTTGCAATAACAGTACCAATTATTCAGGGTGGGATGGGAGTGGGAATTTCTCTTTCAGGACTCGCTTCCGCAGTTGCAAATGAAGGTGGCGTGGGAGTTATATCAAGTGCCGGACTAGGACTTTTGTACAAAGATTTTTCTTCTGATTTTCTTGAAGCAAGTATATACGGACTTAAAGAAGAGATACGCAAAACACGCGAAAAAACTATTGGTATAATCGGTGTCAATGTCATGGTTGCCATGACTAATTTCACGGATATGATTAAAACAGCTATCTCAGAAAAGGTTGATCTTATTACCGCTGGAGCAGGGCTTCCTCTTGACCTGCCCTCTTTTTTAAAGAAGGATAGTACTACAAAACTTATCCCGATTGTCTCATCAGCAAGGGCAACAAAAATTATATGTGAAAAGTGGAAAACTAACTATAATTATCTACCCGATGCAGTTATTGTAGAGGGACCAAAGGCCGGAGGACATCTGGGCTTTAAAGAAGATCAGATATTCGATAATAATTATTCTCTTGAAAAGCTCGTGCCGGAAATCGTAAGTGAATTGAAAATATTTGAAGATAAATACGATCAAAAAATTCCGCTTATAGCTGCCGGGGGCATTTATACCGGTGAAGATATACACAAGATTCTCGATCTGGGAGCTTCAGGAGTTCAAATGGGCACCCGTTTTGTCACTACCGACGAATGCGATGCCTCAGCTGCATTCAAACAAGCTTATATTGACGCTGTAAGTTCTGATATTGAAATAATTAAGAGTCCGGTCGGTATGCCTGGACGTGCAATTCTGAGCAACTTTATCACTAAAGTAAGAGAAGGTAAAAAACAACCTAAGAAATGTCCTTTCAAATGCATTAAGACCTGTGATATTTCAAAAAGCCCTTACTGTATAATTATTGCACTTATTAATGCACTAAAAGGTAACTTTGAAAATGGGTACGCTTTTGCAGGGGCAAATGCTTTCAGAGCAACTAAAATTTCTTCTGTAAAAGAAATCTTTCAATCCATATTAAAGGAATATAAGGAAAGCAAATAACCATTGCGTAACTTCCTCTCTTAGTCTGATACTGCTGACAACTCACGACACACTGGAGAAGTCTCTTCGTCTCTTCATCTCATAATCTGTGCAGATTTACCGTGGAATTCTTCTTCTAATCCTATTTTTTTATATTTTTGTATGTTTATTTAGATTAAATACAATTAACGGAATAGTTATTGATAGATGTTTTTTTACCCCCAACCCCCCAAGGGGGGCTTAATTGTGATTTTTTTCGCTCCCCTTGGGGCCGGGGTAAACGAAAAAAAACAACTGAGAGAATAAGTGGAAGTGGGTTTTTTTGTTAACATGTTAATGACTCGACAATTAATAATATGGAAAAAGATCAGGATAAAATATTAAGTGATGTAACTACAGGCGAATATAAATATGGATTCTATTCCGATATTGAAATGGACAGGATCCCGAAAGGCCTGAGTGAGGAAGTGGTCAGGATTATTTCTGCAAAGAAGAATGAACCGCAGTGGTTACTCGACTTCAGACTGAAATCGTATCGCCATTGGCTGACAATGAAAATGCCAACATGGCCAAATCTTAAGATAGCTCCGATTAATTATCAGGAAATTATCTTCTATGCTGCTCCGAAAGAAAGGAAGAATCCTGGAAGTATTGACGATATTGATCCCGAACTTAAAAGAACATTTGACAAACTGGGGATCCCTTTACAAGAGCAAAAGCATCTTGCAGGGGTAGCTGTTGATGCAGTTATTGACAGTGTCTCGGTCAAAACTACTTTCAAGGAAACGCTGGCTGAAATGGGAATAATCTTCTGCTCATTCAGTGATGCCGTTAAAGAGTATCCCGACCTTGTAAAAAGATATATGGGTTCGGTAGTTCCTTATACAGATAATTTTTTTGCAACCCTTAACTCAGCAGTGTTCAGCGATGGTTCATTCTGTTATATTCCTAAAGGGGTAAGGTGTCCTATGGAACTTTCAACATATTTCAGGATCAACTCGGCAAATACCGGTCAGTTTGAGCGAACTCTTTTAATAGCAGATGAAGAAAGCTATGTAAGCTATCTTGAAGGATGTACTGCCCCATCGAGGGACGAGAATCAGCTTCATGCAGCTATTGTAGAAATAGTCGCTGAAAAAAATGCCGAGGTGAAATACTCCACAGTTCAGAATTGGTATCCCGGCGATAAAGAAGGAAGAGGCGGAGTTTTCAATTTCGTAACTAAAAGGGGAATGTGCAAAGGAGAAAGTTCAAAGATTTCCTGGACCCAGATAGAAACCGGATCGGCAATAACCTGGAAATATCCTTCATGTATTTTACGGGGAGATAATTCCACAGGTGAGTTTTATTCGGTTGCTGTAACAAACAATTATCAACAGGCTGACACCGGGACTAAGATGACTCATATAGGTAAAAATACAAAGAGTACAATAGTCTCAAAAGGGATTTCTGCCGGTCATGGTCAGAACAGCTACAGGGGACTTGTTAAGGTTTTAAAAAATGCATCAAACGCGAGAAATTATTCGCAATGCGATTCCCTGTTACTTGGAGATAAATGCGGAGCTCATACCTTTCCTTACCTGGAGGTAGATAATTCGACCGCTATTGTTGAGCACGAAGCAACAACTTCCAAAATCGGTGAGGATCAGATTTTTTATTGCAATCAGAGGGGTATTTCAACTGAAGATGCAATAGGACTTATTGTTAATGGATATGCCCGGGAGGTAATTAATAAACTGCCAATGGAATTTGCCGTTGAGGCCCAGAAGCTTCTCCAGATAAGCCTTGAAGGCAGCGTAGGTTAGAATAAATATTTTTTACAAGATTATATTATCATGTTGATTATTAATAATTTAAAAGCCTCAATTGGAGGTAAAAGTATTTTAAAGGGAATTAGTCTTAATGTTAAACCAGGTGAGATCCATGCAATTATGGGCCCAAACGGATCAGGAAAAAGCACTCTTGCAGCAGTTCTGGCCGGACGGGAATTTGTGGAGATAACCGAAGGAACAGTTACATATTTAGGAAAGAATCTTCTGGAAATGGCGCCAGAAGACCGGGCAAAAGAAGGAATATTCCTGGGATTTCAGTATCCCATTGAAATTCCAGGGGTGAGTATGGTAAACTTCATGAAAACTGCTGTTAATGAACATCGTAAGCATAAAGGTCTTGATCCTCTGTCAGCATCTGATTTTCTTAAATTGATGCGAGATAAGAAAGAGCTTGTTGAGATCGATTCAAAACTTGCCAACAGGTCTGTAAATGAGGGATTTTCCGGTGGTGAAAAGAAAAAAAATGAGATTTTTCAAATGGCGATGCTGGAACCAAAACTTGCTATTCTTGATGAAACAGATTCTGGTCTCGATATAGATGCTTTGCGTATTGTCGCCAATGGCGTAAACAAACTTAAGCGTCCTGATAATTCTTTCATTGTAATAACTCATTATCAGAGGCTTCTCGATTATATAGTACCGGATGTGGTTCATGTACTTTATGATGGAAGGATTGTAAAAACTGCAGGAAAAGAACTCGCCCTTGAACTGGAAGAAAAAGGATACGACTGGATCAAAAAAGAGATTGAAAATAATGTAGTATCATGAACGGAAAATCTGAAATAACAGAAAAATATCTCGGACTTTATAAAGATAATATTGATAAGATTTCCAGTATATCCTCTCCCTTTATTAATACTTTCCGGGCTTCCTCATTTGAAAAATTCAGTGAATTGGGAATCCCTTCAAGAAAGAATGAAGCCTATAAATACACCAATCTCGACATCTTTTTTAACCACGATTACGAGAACTATTTCATGCCTGTCCCTTCCGATTTTATCAAAGCGGAGAAGTTCCGTTGCGAGGTAACTGATCTTGATACTCATGGGGTAGTCTTATTGAATGGATTTTATCCTACATTAAACGAGAAACTTCGTCAACTGCCAGGCGGTGTATGGATTGGTAGTCTCAACGAAGCTGCAATAAAATTTCCTGACAAGTTTGAACAACATTTTGGAAAGTATGCAAAGAGTGAAACCGATGGTTTGATACATCTTAATACCGCAATGGCTTCGGATGGAGTATTTATTTATATCCCCGAAGGGGTGACTCTGACCAAACCTGTTCAGGTTGTAAACCTGGTTCAATCTGACGACGATATGTTCAATCAGCACAGAAATCTTATAATAGCAGAAAAAAATTCGAATTTCTCTATAATAATCTGCGACCACACACTTTCACCGCAGAAATTTCTAACAAATGCCGTGACTGAAGTATTCGTTGGTGAAAATGCTCATTTCGATATAATAAGAGTACAGAATGAACATAATAATGCGTGTAAAATAACTAATACATTTATTCATCAGGAGAAGAACAGTGTCACCTCTTCAAATAATATTACCCTTCATGGTGGTCTTATACGAAACAGTACCTATCATCACCTGGGAGGTGAAGGTGCAGAGAGCTATTCGTATGGTTTGTTCCTTGCTGATAAATGGCAGCATATCGATAATTTTGTTAATGTCGATCATGCTTTTCCTCATTGCACCAGTAACCAGTTGTTTAAAGGAGTTCTTGATGATATGTCGACAGGAGCTTTTAATGGACGTATTTTCGTCCGCCCGGATGCTCAGGGCACTCTTGCTTACCAGAGGAATAATAACATCCTTCTTACTGATGATGCAAAAATGGATACTAAACCGCAACTCGAGATTTATGCTGATGATGTAAAATGTAGTCATGGTGCAACTATCGGACAGCTCAACGATGATGCTCTGTTTTATTTGCAGTCGCGAGGGATAAATAAACATGAGGCCAGGCTTATGCTTATGTTCGGATTCGCTCATGAAGTTATACAAAATATTAAGATTGAACCACTTCGTGAAAGGATGGACAACCTTGTTATGCAAAGGCTGAAAGGAGAACTTTCGAGATGTGCAAGTTGTATGGTAAAATGCGGATAAACTGATAATCTTATGAAAGAAATAGATGAAATAAGAGCAGATTTTCCAATCCTCAGCCGGAAGGTTTATGGTAAACCACTGGTTTATTTTGATAATGGGGCAACCACTCAGAAACCAAACTGTGTACTTGATGCTGTAGATGAGGTATATAAGTCGTACAATGGCAATATTCACAGGGGTGTGCACTTTTTAAGCGACATGTCTTCTGAGGCTTACGAGAATGCAAGAGAAAAGGTCAGGTCTTTCATAAACGCAGATAAAAGAGAAGAAGTAGTATTTACTTCAGGGACTACGGGTTCAATAAATGGAATTGCATTCTCCTTCGGTGAACGATATATTAAGGCCGGTGATGAGATAATCCTAAGTCGTCTGGAGCACCATGCTAACATCGTGCCCTGGCAGATGATGTGCGAGAGGAGAGGTGCTGTATTACTTGTAATCCCTATAAATGACAATGGCGAAGTAATGCTTGATGAATACTATAAACTCCTGTCATCCAGGACCAGACTGGTATCTGTCACTCAGGCATCCAATGCACTTGGAACAGTTCTTCCACTAAAAGAGATTATCACAGCCGCTCATTCAATAAATGTTCCGGTACTAATCGATGGCGCCCAGGGAATTCAACATGGAATTGTTGATCTGAAAGAAATGGACTGTGATTTTTATGTTTTCTCAGGGCATAAGATTTACGGCCCGGCGGGAATTGGTGTGTTATATGGCAAAGAGAAATGGCTCTCAGAAATGCCTCCATTTCAAGGCGGTGGAGATATGGTAGATAAAGTTACTTTTGAAAAAACTACATATAACGAACTCCCTTTTAAATTTGAAGCAGGCACAATGAACTATCCTGCCGCGATAGGACTGGCCAGCGCACTCGATTATGTATCAAGTATCGGCAGGGAGAACATTGCAACAAGGGAGAAAGAACTTCTTATTTATGCCACCGGAAGATTATCAACGATAAAAGGATTAATAATATACGGGAATTCCGAAAAGAAGATTTCTACTATTTCGTTTCATATTAAAGATATACACCAGTATGACACAGGAATGATTCTGGATAAAATGGGAATAGCTGTCAGAACCGGAACTCACTGTGCGCAACCGGTAATGGATCGTTTTGGAATTGATGGAACGGTGCGGGCTTCCCTCTGTTTCTATAATACAAAAGATGAAATTGACACTCTTGCTGATGGGATTGAAAAAGTGAAAAGCATGTTTGCCTAAATAAATAATATGACAATTAAAGAAGTACAGGATAATATTATTGAGGAGTTTTCTTTGTTCGACGACTGGATGGATAAATACAACCTGCTGATCGATCTGGGGAAGGATTTGCCTGTTATCGATCCGAAGTACAAAGTAAAAGATTTTCTTATTGAGGGATGTCAGTCGAAGGTTTGGCTCCATCCGGTTTATGATGGCAAGCTGATATCATTTACGGCCGATAGTGATGCAATAATAACTAGAGGTATTGTAGCTCTTCTGATAAAAGTAATGACAAACCGGTCTCCGGATGAAATAATAGCTACCGATCTGTACTTTATAGATAAAATAGGACTCAGGCAAAACCTCTCTCCGACCCGTTCCAATGGATTGCTTTCAATGGTACGTCAGATGAAGCTTTATGCGATGGCTTTTAATGCAAAAAATAAGTAAATTTACATTATGGATCCGAATGAACAATTGGAAATTGAAACCAGGATTGGAGAAATTCTAAAGGGTATTTATGATCCGGAAATGCCAGTGAATATTTATGATCTGGGATTAATCTATGATATCAATGTCGATGATGAGCATATTGCACACATAACTATGACACTGACTGCGCCGAATTGCCCAATGGCAGAGGAGTTGCTTGAGGAGGTAAAGTATAAGGTGGGCGGAACAAAAGGTGTGAAAGATTGTGATCTTAAACTTACATTCAACCCGCCATGGGATAGGAGTATGCTCAGCGATGAAGCTAAACTTGAACTTGGATTCCTCTAAACTCATCTTATATGACTACTTTAGTTGATAAATCCTCTTCCACGCTTATAAAAGAATATGCCGCAGAAATAGACTTTGATCTCTGTGGCATCGCCCGGGTAAGATCGCTAGATGAGCATAGAGAGATCTTAACGAAATGGGCTTATACAGGTATGAATGGCGATATGACCTACCTGGGTCAGAAGATTGAAAAAAGACTCGACCCCCGGATTCTTTTTCCCGGTGCAAAATCAATTATAGTTACGGGGTTAAATTATTATACTGAGAAAAAACAGGGAGGCAATGGTATTCCTGCGATTTCCCGACATGCATACGGAGCTAATTATCACGATGTTATTAGAGAAAAGCTCAATAAAATCCGTGACTTTATTAAAAGCATTCATCCTGAAGCTGTAGGAAGATCATTTGTGGATTCCGCACCATTACTCGAAAAAGCCTGGGGCAGGGAAGCAGGTTTGGGATGGCCTGGTAAGCATTCAATATTGATAAACAGGAAAATCGGTTCATTTTTCTTTCTGGGAGTCATCGTTATTAATATAGACTTTGAGTATGATCAGCCTGAAGAGGAGGATAATTGTGGAACCTGTATGTTATGTATCGATTCATGTCCTACCGGAGCTATCAACAATAACAGAACAATTGATACCCGCAGGTGCTTAGCTTACCTGACTATTGAATCCAAAGCTCCGATTCCGGTTGATCTGGTCGGAAAATCGGGAGGGAGAGTCTTTGGCTGTGATAAATGTCAGGAGGTATGTCCCTGGAATAAAAGTTCAAAACCTCATAAAACTCCTGAATTTGAACTTCCGGCGGAAGTCGGACTTATGACGGCTGAAAACTGGAAAAACCTTTCGAGGAAAGATTATAAAAGACTTTTTGAGGGATCGGTGATCGGGAGAAGAACCTATTGCAGATTTATGGATAACATTGAAGCTGCCTCAGTATCGGGAAGCTGATACCTGCTTAACGGTCCTCATTAATTGTAATCACAATCTCTTTTTTCGCGAAGCCCGTCAAATTCACAAAAAAATATATTCTGCCATGTAGATCGTTCTCCCTTATGCCTGGAGGGATCATCCTTTTTCCTATAAAATCGGAATATGTTTTTTACCTTGCTGCTAAACAGGCGTCTTAATAGTACAATTCAACAAAGTATTTTGATAGACATAAAACTTATAGAAGAGTGCAGGGGCGGAAATTTTAACAATTTCAGGAAACTTGTTGAATTAACTACTCCTTTTGCCTACTCGGTGGCTTTCAGGATGCTCGGTAATGAGGAACAGGCTAAGGATGTTGTCCAGGAAACAATGATTACAATATGGCAAAAACTTAAAAAGATCAAAACATCAGAAGTTTATAAAACATGGATATACAGAGTTGTAGTTAACAAATGTTATGATCAGATGAGAAAGAGGAAAAGAAATCCGGAATTTATTGCAGATGAGCTCACCTGGGCACTTATTGCTAACAAGGTTTCGGAAGGAGCATCTGAAGCTCTTGAGAATAGTGAGACCTCAAAGATCATTAGTCTTCTTACAGAAAGACTTAGTCCTAAACAAAAAGCAGTTTTTGTCTTATCTGATCTTGAAGGAATGTCGAATGATAAAATATCTGAAATTACCGGGATAAGTAAATCGGCTGTTAAAGCTAACCTTTATCATGCGCGAAAAAGTATTTCTGAAAGGGTTGAAAAATATATATAGTTATGAAACCGGAAAGTGAAAAGTATAACAAAGTTGTGAATCTTCTCAGAGAATCAAAGCCTGTGTTAGTTTCATCGGATGATATTGAACGAGAGGTGATGAATAGGTTAAAAAGAGTTCATCATTCAGGATTATATCTTTCAGAAGTAGTTGATTTTCTGTTTGGTTGGGTTTATATTGGATGGGTTAGAAGAAGCCTTATTGCCGCTTCAATTGTTTTGGTTTTTGTTTTTATATATCAGCAGAGTATCATCCTGAAACGAATTGATGTACTTAGCAGACAGGCAGTTATTATTGATAAAGAAAACGCAGTAATTCCGTCAGTTGAAATAGAGAAATTGCTAATGGTCTATAAGAATTCAGGGAGGAGATTCCCGTCAAAAACAATAACTATATCAGAAAGGCAGATGAAGGAGCTTGTGGAGTCTGTAAATGAGTTGCAGATTAAATATAAGGAGCTTGAAGAACTGATTGAAGGAGATCCGGAACTGAAAAAATTGATTGAAAAGAAGTTAATCGAATATAATCGCCTCAGAATTAATCTTTGAAACCATGAAAAGAAAACTTATTAATTTAATCGTTGCATTTATTCTTACATTGGTTGTATCATGTAATGAGCCTGAAACTGTTGTGACAAATTATGTTCACTCCGATGGTTCTGTAACACGAAAGATAGAAATGAAAAGTCACGAAGGTGATGTTAAAAAAAGATTTAATATTTCTGATATTCAGGTACCGTTTGACGGTGGCTGGATTGTAAGGGATTCTTGTGAAGTTGACGAAAAAGGCGATACAACATGGATCAGAAAAGCCGAAAAGTTATTTAAAAGTATTGTCGAGATAAACTTAGCATATAAATCAGATTCAAGCGCTAATAAAGATGTTTTAAGATCTGCCGGATTTAAAAAAAGATTTAAATGGTTTAATACTGAATACAGGTTCTCCGAAAGAATCGATAAGAAGTTATCATTTGGCTACCCGGTTAAAGATTTTCTCAATAATGATGAACTGCTCTACTTCTATTCTCCTGAAAGTCTGAAAAACGAAAAAGAGAGTGGTCCGGATAGTCTTAAATACAAGGCTCTCAGTGATTCAGTCAAACGGAAAACTGACACCTGGAGCACAAAAAACATAGTCTCGGAATGGATTTATGAGTTTTCAAATCTTACTGCGGGTAAGGCAGGTATTGACATGACAAGAGAGTCATTAAAAGCAAGGGAAAATGAATTTACGAAAATAGTTGAAGCAAATAATGAGAAATTTGATAGCCTATGGTCAAATGGCATTTTACTTAGAATGTTCATAGGTGAAGATAATGCTCTCAGATATAAAACGGAAGCAGATACAGCTTTTGAAAAGGTAACTAAACGCTTTTTTGTAAGTTTCAAAGATTATTCTGTAAGGATAGCAATGCCTGGCAAATTGATCGGGACTAATGGTTTTATTGACAGGAGCAAGGTTCTGCTCTGGCCTGTTAAGTCTGACTACTTTTTAACCGAACCATACTTAATGTGGGCTGAATCGAAAATATCTAACACATGGGCGTGGATAGTTTCAGGATTCTTTCTTGTATTTGTACTTACCGGAGTGATCATGAGGGTAATAAAAAAGGACTGAATTCCACAGTCCTTTTTTAACCCTTATTCACCTTACTAAATAACCATCTGAAATCTAAATCCTATCTGCTATAATCCTTTAACATCAGCATTAATTTCTGACGTGTAAAAAAGATTCTGCTTTTGACTGTTCCTATTTTTAGTCCGAGCTCATCAGCAATCTCCTTATATTTATAGCCTTCTAAATGCATCCTGAATGGGATCCTGAATTCATTACTTAAGGAATCTATTGCATTTTCGATTTCACCTTCCGCATACTTCGACTCGGGCGAAATGAACCCTTTGTCGTGCGGCTGATTTATATAATAGAGATCCTGTGTCCCATCAATAATTGTATTCTCCTTAACATTCCGCCTGTAGTTATTAATGAAAGTATTTTTCATTATTGTAAATACCCAGGCTTTGAGATTGGTGTAATCGACGAATTTATCTTTATAAGTTATAGCTTTAAGATAAGTATCCTGTACCAGATCCAGAGCGCTGTCACGATCGGAGGTGAGGCTCATTGCAAATCTTTGAAGATTTGTCTTCATTTCTATCAGGCTATTATTAAAGTCATATTGTGTCATAACTCTTCGGTTTTTATTGTTGAAACAAATTTATACAGATAAATAAAGATATGCAAATCTTAATATCTTAAAATCGTAATATTCTATCTGGTTTATAAATAAAATGCATTTGTATAATTTTGATATTCAGTTAAATAAAATCGAAATACCTAATGTGTTCTAAATGTTATATAAATTAGAATATTAAGATATTTATCATTTTTGAATGAAATGGGTTTGATGCCATATACAATTATTATTTATTAAAAACTGATCTGATACAAATTTAATCATTAATAAAAGAGGTGGGATTAAGATGGGATTAAGGTTTGATTAAGGATAAATTAAAATTCAGTCTTGAGCATATATGGATTATTTGATCAACTTTAGTATTTTTAAAAAAAATTGATTATGGAGTTCAACATTAAGCTGAGCAACGGACAGATATTAAATGGGATGGTTCAGAGCCCGGGCGAAAATACAAAAGCAGTTATAATCCTGGTTCATGGTCTGGGAGAACATGTTCAACGATATTTATACTGGGCAGGATTATTTAAAAAAGAGGGCATTGGTTTTCTCGGGGTAGATCTTCCCGGACATGGCCGATCACAAGGAAGGCGAGGTAATATAAAAAGTTACGCTCTTGTTGGAGAGATGATTGATATTCTGTTAAAAAGCTGCAATCAAACTTTCCCGGGATGCCCTGTTTATATATATGGTCATAGTCTGGGCGGAGGCATAGTACTCGATTATCTGTTAAAGAGAAAGCCTAAGGTGAAAGGAGCAATAGTCACCTCTCCATGGCTTCGACTCTCTCTCGAAACTCCGAAGATTAAAATAATTATGGCTTCTATAATGAAATACGTGCTTCCGGGACTTATCCAGTCTTCAGGATTAAATATAAATCATATATCTCACGATAAGACTATTGTAGATAACTACAAATATGATCCTCTTGTTCATGGAAAAATTTCAGTCAGCCTCTTTGTTGGTGCAATGAATGCGGCAAAGTATTCTCTTACTCATGCTTCCGAACTAAAAATTCCAACACTCATTATACATGGGAGTGATGATATGATTACTTCTCCTGAGGGTAGCCGGGAATTTGCAGGAAAAACAAACATGGTTGACTTAAAAATCTGGGAAGGAGGTTATCATGAGTTACATAATGAGCAATTCAGGGACGAGGTATTTAAATATATAATGAACTGGATTAACAGAAAGCAAACCTAATATGTTAAAGCTTTAAGAGACATGGAACTAAGAACCACATTTTCTATTGAACCATCACCGGTTAAAATCACCTATAACGATCAGGTAATGTTCATAGGCTCATGTTTTGCCTCCTCCATCGGATCTCAGATGGAGATAGGTCGTATGCCGGTAATGATTAATCCTGCCGGAGCAGTTTTCAATCCGGCCTCAGTTTGCAATACTCTGGATACCATTACAAATGAAAGAGAATTTTTCATTGATGATCTTCATCTTTATGATGGTGCATGGCTTAGTTTCTATCACTACACTGATTTTTCATCTGACGATCCCTTAGTAGTACTTGAAAAGATAAACAGAAGATCTAAAGTGGCATTTGACTTCTTAAAACAGACCCGATTTTTATTTATTACACTTGGAACTGCCAGGGTTTATAAATTGAAGAAATCAGGTCTGATTGTCTCAAACTGCCATAAAATACCCTCTGGACAATTTGAATCTAAACTACTGACAGTACAAGAAATAGTGACTTTATGGACAGCCCAGCTTGACAAACTTCATTCACTCTTTCCTCAATTGCAGGTAGTTTTTACAATAAGTCCGGTCCGACACTGGAAAGATGGGGCTCATGGCAATCAGGTCAGTAAATCGGTACTTTTTGTGGCGGTTGAAGAGTTGTTGAAACATAAGACGGCGCCTCACTATTTTCCTGCTTATGAGCTGGTTATGGACGATCTGCGTGATTACAGGTTTTATAATGATGATATGCTCCATCCTTCAACTTCAGCTGTAAATTATATATGGGAAGCATTTGCTGAATGCTATTTTGACAGGAATACTATAAATAATTGGAAAGAAGTTTCTAAAATAACCAAAGCTCTAAACCATCGTTTTAATACTGACTCTGATTCAAAGAGAAACTATTTTGCAGAGCGGCTTCTTAAGCAGATTTCTGATTTAAAAGTCAAAGTTCCAACCATAGACCTTTCCAGGGAAGAAGAATATTTTCTTAAAATGAGAAAACCTAAATGAGTTAACTTTCAGCTTGTTGACGTAATATTCTCTTATTCATTCCCGAAATGAACGACCTACAGCAGAGTCTCGATTGCCGTAATAAAATTAGCGGGGTTTCTGGTTATTAAAAGCTTATCGTAAGGTTTTTTGGTTGCAAAAGCTTCAGGAGAGTCAGTAAGAATAATCTTTTTTATCATTAGTGATTTCCTGATACTGTTAAAATACCCTATTTTCTTTTCAGCAAAATCAAATGCACTTGAGTTTACAACAAGATATTCAAACGGTTTAATTTTATGTATCTCAACTACTTCAGAGGCAGGAAGTATACCCCCTGTGAAAATTACATCAAATCCTCGTTTCTTAAGGGCATATTTATAAAAAAGAAAATTATTATCTGTCAGATTATCAGATGTATTAATCATTGCAACAGTGGGGCTTGCTTTACCTGTAACAGGCTTCAGTAAGTTATCTTCAATAATAATAATCTGTTTAATGGTATTTCTGACAAATTGTTCCTGGGCTCTTGAGAGACTTCCTGTTTGCCAGAGGATTCTGGCTTTTTCAAGGAGAGGGTAGAGATAATGAGAATATGCTTTTTCGATACCCTGGTGTTTTATGAATGGAGAGAGGGCTTCTTTGAATAATAACTCATTGAATCGGATTGCGGACATAAGAATTTTACCCGGCTGGAAATTCTGATCAAGATCATCCTGTTTACTGCTGACTGTCATTACCTGCTGGGTAAGTTCGTCTTCGTCCAGCCTGGCAATTTTGGAAATTTTCAGTCCATTCCGGTTAAGGTATGCAACATTAAGGATTTTTTTAAGTTCTGTTTCACTGTAAGTTCTTATATTTGAGTCGGTTCTGTCAGGCTCAAGTATTTTGTACCTCTTCTCCCATATCCTGATTGTATGCGCTTTTATACCCGAAAAATTTTCGAGATCTTTAATTGAAAACACATTTATCCCGTCTTCCATAGATACATAGATAATAATTTAGACAATTGATCAATACCATAAGGATTTAAACAATCATTTAAGAGTATTGTTTATTAAAACTTAAATGAAAATTATAAATAAAAAGCTAAAAGAATAAAATTTGTCTTATTCAGATTGTTCCACCAGTATTTTCTTAACTACTCTGAGCCCGTCACTGAAAATAATCGTAACCAGGTACATTCCTCTTTTGGGATTTTCGAGAAAGATCTTTATTAATTGCTGCGGATCATTATATTGGAATCTGAAAATGTCCTGACCGATGATATTTGTAATCTTTACAAAAGAGATATCCTTATCAGTTTTAATAGTAAAACTGTTATCCCTGACGGGTACAGGATATATACTAACAATTGCACTATTAGTTTCTCTTGAAATATTTTTTTGAGCAATAGCTCCGGCTACATTTATAGAATCCTTCTGACCATGAAGGGTTAACGTGAAAATTAAGAAGAAGACAATGGGTAGACTTCTCTTCATAAATTATTATTTGCTTATCTCTATCAAATATTGTGCTAAAGTTAGTAAATTTTTAAATAAAGTGTTTTAAAAGCAATTTTGCTCTTTCCAAATCATCCGGCGTATCGATACCTATGCTTTCCCAGGTAGTTACCGCGGTTCTGATCCGATAACCATTTTCAATCCATCTGTTCTGTTCAAGTGATTCGGAAATTTCAAGAGAACTACGCGACAGTAATGTAATCTTTTTCAGTGTTTCAGTCCTGTAAGCATAAAGTCCTAAATGTTTATAATAATTGTGGTTCTTTGACCAATCACTTTTTTCAAAATCCCTTAAATATGGTATTGCGGCCCGGCTGAAATAAATTGCATCTCCTTTTGAGTCTAAAATAACCTTTGGCTGGTTCGGATTGAAGATATCTTCTCCGGGCTCAACTTTTCGTACCAGTGTTGCTAACTCAACAGATTCGTCACTGAAGCATTTCATTAAAAGAGTGATCTGTTCCGGTTTAATAAATGGTTCATCACCCTGGATATTAATAATTACATCGATTTTTTTACCCGTTTCAGCAGTTATCTTTATGACAGCTTCTGCACAGCGATCCGTGCCACTCAGGTGAACCGGAGAAGTCATAATCGCTTTTCCTCCGAAATCCGATACCGCATCAAAAATCCTTCTGTCATCTGTGGCAACCCAAACCATTTCGAGTGTTTTGCTGGCCTGGTCGTAAACTCTTTGTATCATTGGCTTGTTTCCGAGCATGACCAATGGCTTGCCAGGAAACCGGGCGGATTCATATCTGGCAGGTATAATTCCGGCAAACTTAAGAATTGGAACTTTTGTCATGTTGCGAATTTACATAAAATGCATTTCCCAATGTTTTAAAAAAACGTTAAATTCGCACCATTGTAAAACTGGAAATGAAAGATCTGCAAAATATAAAACAAAGGTTTGGAATAATTGGCAACTTTGAAGGTCTAAACAGAGCTATCGACATTGCTGTTCAGGTAGCTCCGACAGATCTATCGGTACTTATTACAGGGGAAAGCGGAACCGGGAAAGAGATTTTTCCTCAGGTAATTCATAATTACAGTACCAGGAAACACGGACAATATATTGCAGTGAACTGTGGTGCAATACCTGAAGGGACTATCGATTCCGAACTATTCGGACACGAAAAGGGCTCTTTTACCGGTGCATTAGAGAGCAGAAAAGGTTATTTTGAAGTTGCTGACGGTGGCACAATTTTTCTGGATGAAGTGGCAGAATTACCACTATCAACACAGGTTCGCCTTCTCAGAGTGCTGGAAACAGGTGAATTTATACGCGTCGGGTCATCGAAGGTTCAGAAAACGAATGTAAGAGTAATTGCTGCAAGCAATGTTGAGGTTCCAAGGGCGATAGATAATGGGAAATTCAGAGAGGATCTTTTTTACAGGCTCAATACGGTCCCGATAAAGGTACCAGCCTTAAGAGACAGAGGTGAGGATATTTTTCTTCTCTTCAGAAAGTTTGCAGTTGATTTTGCTGAAAAGTACAGGATGCCCGCAATAAGACTGGATTCTGAAGCTAAAAATATCCTTCTGAATTATGGATGGCCAGGTAATGTCAGGCAACTTAAGAATATAACAGAGCAGATATCAATAATTGAAAATGAAAGGGAAATTATTGCAATCAACTTGCGCAATTACCTTCCGGACTATGGCGGGGTTAAACTCCCGGCCGTTATTAAAAAGGATGACGACAAATCATTTTCTTCTGAACGGGAAATACTGTATAAGATCCTTTTTGATATGAAAAGTGATATGAATGACCTGAAGAAACTTGTTTTTGATCTCATTAGGCGGGGAGAAAGTGATGGTCCTTTTCAGGAGACAAACTCGAGAACTATTAAGAATCTTTTCCGGGAGGCAAAGGAAGAGAGCAATAATCATAATGAAACTGAAACTCCATCAGTTGATTTCTCGTCGCATATGGATATGAATAATATACAGGACACTGAGGAGATAATTGAAGAATCGCTATCTCTGGCCGACAAGGAAGTGGAAATGATAAAGAAGGCTCTTGGAAAGTATAATGGTAAAAGGAAAATGGCAGCTGGTGAACTTGGAATATCAGAACGGACTCTATACAGAAAGATAAAAGAATATGGAATTGAATCGTAAAAGTATTTTCAGATTTACTTCTTACAGGCTTTCAGGTTTAATATTAATTGCAATAGTTGCACTGTTTTATGGATGCAGCATAAAATATACATTTACAGGAGCAAGCATCTCTCCTTTGGCAAAGACATTCAGTATTCAATATTTTCAGAACCGGGCACCTGTTGTTCAGCCAGGACTTAATCAGACGTTAACGGATGCTCTTATAGATAAATGTAAAGCTCAGACAAATCTAAAATACATTACTTCTATAGGTGATGTAAACTTTGAAGGAGAAATAAGCGATTACAGCACTCGCCCACTCACTGTGGCCGCTGATGCACAGGCTGCAACAAACAGGTTTACTATTTCGGTTAAAGTTAAATACACAAATGCGATTGATCCTGCCCTTAGTTTCGAACAGACATTTTCGAGGTATGAGGATTACAACAGCAACCTCGACCTTAGCGCTGTTGAAAAGGATCTTTCAGATAAAATAGTTGAAATGCTTGTTGAAGATATTTTCAATCAGGCCTTCGTTAACTGGTAACCGGCATGAACAGAAATGACTTTCTAAATATGATTGAGAATACTGTGCCGGTTAACCGAACTATGATCGGGGAAGTATATGAACTGATTGATATATTCCCGTATTTTCAGAGTGCTCATTTATTGCTGTTAAAGGGTTTGCATACCAATGCAGATGTAAAATTTGAAAATCAGCTCAGAAATTCTGCAATTCATATCGGCGATCGGGAAGTGTTGTACTGGCTCCTTAACCCCCAACCTTCTTACGAAACTGATAAAATTGATATCAAAAAGGATAATGATCTAAAAGAAGAAATTGTCATCGATACTCAACAAACTGTTATTGAATCGGCAAAGAACAGTGAGTACATGATAAATGAAATTGAAAAAAACTCCGACGAAACAGGATCCGGTGAAAAGCCTGATACTCTCAACCAGACTCCCGGCCAGTCAGTAATGATAGCTACAGAACCTGATAATACTGATCCGGCGGGAGTTATATTTCTTCTCGAGGAAGATACTATACCCTCGGAAGATAAGGTAGTCTTTATGGATCCCGGCTTTCGAATTCCAGAATATTCTGATCTTTTGGAACTTGATCTTGATGAAGATCATGAAATCATATTTCAGTCTGAAGAAACAAGTGACGGGATACAGGATAAGATGGAGGAATATTCGAGAAAGCAGCTACAGTCCGAACTAATAGATAAATTCATTGTTTCAAATCCGAGGATCGAACCTCAAAAAGATAAAACATACATTTCAAATGATGTTATCTCCAAGCCTTTTATAGAGGAATCCGGCAGTTTGGTCACTGAAACCCTGGCAAAAATTTATGTTAATCAGGGGTATTACTCCAAGGCAATAGATATATATGAAAAATTAAGTTTGAAATTTCCGGAAAAAAGCAGTTACTTTGCGTTTCAAATTGAAAAGGTTAAAGAATTTATAAAAAAGTGAGCAAATGGGAATTTATATTTTTGTTTCAGTATTAATTATTATTGCCTGCATACTACAGATATTGATTGTACTTGTACAGAATTCTAAGGGGGGTGGACTGGCTGCTAATTTTACATCGGCTGGCCAGTCGATGGGCATCCGTAAAACTTCTGATTTCCTTGAGAAGTCTACATGGACGCTTGCTGCTGCAATCCTGATCCTTTGTGTTGTCGCAACTGCATCAATACCACGCGGTTCAGTTTCAGGGCGTTCGAGAATTGAAGAACAGATTAAAAACACAGTTGATCCAAATGCAATTCCTACACTGCCGACAGCTGTTCCTCCTGCATCTACTCCTCCTCCGGCCACTCAGAATAAGCCAGGAAAATAGTATACCTGAATGAAATACTTTATAAAGAGTGTCAGATTGTCACATACTGGCACTTTTTTTTTGTGAGTAAACACAAATTGACATTTTTTTCAATTTGGCATGGAATATGATCAACTAGGAAGTCGGAAATTGATGTTTAACTTTAATACTATATAAAATGGCACAATTAAAAGGAAAAATTTTAGCAGGCAAGGTTCTTGTGAAACCTAATGAAGCTGAAGAAAAAACTGCAAGTGGAATAATAATCCCTGATTCCGCAAAAGAAAAACCACGACAGGGTAAGGTGATTCTTGTTGGCGTAGCAAAAAAAGATGAAGAGATGGAAGTAAAGAAAGGTGATGTTGTTCTTTACGGAAAATATGCAGGACAGGAACTGACTATTGATGGTGAAGATTATCTTCTTGTTTCACAGACAGATATCCTTTTTATAGCTTAATTTGGCAAACTTTTAAAAATCATAATGATATGGCAAAAGAGATTAAATTCAATATTGATGCACGTGCTCTTCTTAAAGAAGGTGTTGATCAGCTTGCTGATGCAGTAAAAGTAACCCTGGGACCAAAAGGTCGTCATGTAGTCCTTGAGAAAAAATATGGAGCTCCTCAGATCACGAAAGATGGAGTAACCGTTGCAAAAGATATCGATCTTTCCGACCCGTATAAAAACATGGGCGCTCAGATGGTGAAAGAGGTAGCATCAAAAACCGGCGATATTGCTGGTGACGGAACTACTACAGCTACAGTTCTTGCACAGTCGATTATCAATGTCGGACTGAAGAATATTACAGCAGGTGCAAACCCTATGGATATTAAAAGAGGGATAGACAAAGCGGTTGAAAAAGTTGTAGCACATCTTAAATCACAGGCAAAAGTAATTGGTGATGACCTGAAAAAAATTGAACAGGTGGCAAGAATTGCTGCTAATGATGATCAGGAGATAGGAAGACTCATAGCTGAAGCTATGGGGAAAGTTCATAAAGAAGGTGTTATTACAGTTGAAGAATCAAAAGGAACTACTACCTCTGTTGAAATTGTTGAAGGTATGCAATTCGACCGTGGATATATCTCCGCATATTTTGTGACCAATGCCGAGAAGATGGAAGCAGATCTTGAGAATCCATACATTCTCATTTATGACAAGAAGGTTTCTACAATGAAGGATATGTTACCCGTTCTTGAAGCTACTGCTCAGTCAGGACGTCCTCTTTTGATTATCTCAGAAGATGTTGAAGGTGAGGCTCTTGCAACTCTTGTAGTTAACCGTTTACGTGGTTCTCTTAGGGTTTGTGCAGTTAAAGCTCCCGGATTTGGCGACAGAAGAAAAGAAATGCTTGAAGATATTGCAATTCTTACAGGTGGAACAGTAATTTCTGAAGAGAAAGGTCTTAAACTTGAACATACTACTCTGGACATGCTTGGTACTGCAGAAAAAGTTACTATTAACAAAGAAAACACAACAATAGTAAACGGAGCAGGCGACAAAGAAATGATCAAAGCACGTGTAGCCCAGATCAGACAACAGATGACAACTACAACTTCTGATTATGATAAGGAAAAATTACAGGAGCGTCTTGCTAAACTTGCCGGTGGTGTTGCCGTCCTTTATATCGGTGCTTCTTCTGAAGTTGAAATGAAAGAAAAGAAAGACAGAGTTGATGATTCACTTCATGCAACCCGTGCTGCTATTGAAGAAGGTATAGTTCCGGGTGGTGGTGTTGCTTATATTCGTGCAATAAGTGCTCTCGAAGGCTTAAAAGGCGATAATGAAGATCAGACAACGGGAATCGAAATTGTCAAACGTGCAATTGAAGAGCCTTTACGTCAGATTGCTATCAATTCAGGAAAGGAGGGTGCAGTCGTTGCCCAGAATGTAAAATCAGGGAAAGCAGATTACGGATACAATGCACAAACCGATAATTATGAAAAGCTATATGTAGCAGGAGTCATAGATCCTGTGAAGGTTGTCCGCGTTGCACTTGAGAACGCTGCTTCAGTTGCCGGTATGTTCCTTACTACCGAAGCTGTGATTGTAGAGGTAAAAGAAGATTCTCCTTCAGGCCCTCCACAAGGAATGGGTGGCGGGATGCCAGGTATGATGTAGGATTCAAATTTATCATATATTTAATTGTAGAGACAGGCCTCAGACCTGTCTCTACTTATTTTTGGACCTTACATATTTGTATAATTTTATATATTTGCACCTGATAAAAAGCAAGTCCGTTCGATGAACAATATCCGGAATTTCTGTATTATAGCTCATATTGATCACGGTAAGAGTACACTGGCTGACCGGTTACTTGAGAAAACAAATACTATTACCGAACGGGAATACCAGGCCCAGGTGCTCGACGATATGGACCTTGAAAGAGAGAGAGGTATTACAATTAAAAGTCATGCAATTCAGATGGAATATTTCCATGACGGGGGAAAGTATATTCTTAATCTGATTGATACTCCGGGGCATGTTGATTTTTCTTATGAAGTATCCCGTTCAATTGCAGCCTGCGAAGGCGCATTACTTGTTATCGATGCTACACAGGGTATCCAGGCTCAGACGATTTCGAACCTCTACATGGCTCTTGAACATAACCTTGAAATTATTCCGGTACTGAACAAAATGGATATGGCCAGTGCAATGCCTGAAGAGGTAAAGGATCAGATTGTTGATCTGGTTGGCTGTAAAAGGGAAGATATTATTGAAGCTAGTGCAAAGACTGGTCTGGGTGTGGAAAAAATTCTACGTGAGATTGTAATACGGATACCACATCCGGCAGGAAACCCTGATGCTCCATTACAGGCCCTTATTTTTGATTCGATCTTTAACTCATTCAGAGGTATTATAGCATATATTAAAATTGTGAACGGAACAATCCGTAAGGGAGAAAAGGTCAAATTTATAAATACCGGTCATGAATATAATGCTGAAGAAATAGGTGTTCTGAAACTTAAGCTGGACCCACGTGATATTATGGGAGTGGGAGATGTCGGGTATATTATCACAGGAGTAAAAGTCTCGGCAGAAGTTAAAGTCGGGGATACCATTACTCACGTAAAAAACCCATGCGAAAAAGCAATATCCGGATTTGAGGATGTAAAACCGATGGTTTTCGCAGGAATTTACCCTGTTGATGCGGATGATTATGAAGATCTGAGAATCTCTATCGAGAAGTTGCAGCTTAATGATGCTTCACTCTCATTTATCCCTGAATCTTCAGCTGCTCTTGGATTTGGTTTCAGGTGTGGCTTCCTTGGTTTACTCCATATGGAAATTATACAGGAACGTCTTGACAGGGAGTTTAATATGGATGTTATTACAACTGTTCCGAACGTTTCTTTTAAAGCTTATACAACAAAGGGAGAAGAGATTGATGTTCATAACCCTTCGGGATTACCTCCTGTCAATCATCTGGAACGAATTGAAGAACCATATATTATTGCACAGGTAATCACATTATCCGAATATGTTGGTTCCATAATGACTCTTTGTATTGACAAAAGGGGAGTTCTTAAGAACCAGGTCTACCTTACACGCGACAGGGTGGAACTGACTTTTGAGATGCCACTTGCTGAAATTGTTTTCGATTTCTATGATAAACTTAAGAGTATATCTAAAGGGTATGCCTCTTTCGATTATTATTACACAAACTATCAAAAAGCTGATCTTGTACGTCTTGATATCCTTTTAAACGGGGAAATGGTGGATGCTCTCTCAACTCTTATTTATAGAGGGCACGCGTACGAATTTGGGCGGAAGATGTGTGTTAAACTAAAAGAATTGATTCCACGTCAACAGTTTGATATCGCCATACAGGCAGCTATCGGAGCGAAAATTATTTCCCGTGAAACAGTGAAAGCAGTCAGAAAAGATGTGACTGCAAAATGCTATGGAGGTGATATTACACGGAAAAGGAAACTTCTTGAGAAACAGAAAAAAGGGAAAAAACGAATGAGGCAGGTTGGGAATGTAGAAGTTCCACAACAGGCATTCCTTGCTGTGTTAAAACTCGACTAATAGAGGCAAAAAACTCAGCTGATAAGTTTGTACCCTCGCCCATGAACATTCAATATTTTTACCAAAGGATCTTGCCTGAGATATTTTCTCAAACGGGTAATATAAACATCCATGCTTCTGGCATTAAAATAGTTATCATCGATCCAGATGGTCTTTAATGCAAAATTCCGCTCCAGTATCTCATTCCCGTGACGGCATAGCAACTCAAGCAACTCAGATTCCTTGGTAGTTAGTTTTATCGTCTGATCCTTGTAAACAAGAATTTGATTAAGCGGATCAAAAGAATATCCGCCAATAGTATAGGAATCATCTTTTTTGTTCACCCCGGGGGTGTTTACTCTTCTAAGAATAGCTTCGATCCTGTACAGAAGCTCTTCCATTGAAAATGGTTTTGTAATGTAATCATCAGCTCCTGATTTAAATCCTTCTATTATATCATCCTTCTGGCTTTTTGCTGTCAGGAATATAATTGGTATATCCGCATTTGTGAGACGTATCTCTCTTGCAAGCGTAAGCCCGTCCATTTCAGGCATCATAATATCCAGTATGCAAAGGTTAAACGACCCTGACGGGAATGCTTCAAGAGCCAGACTACCGTTAATAAACAGTACAGTCTCATAATTTTTAGCAGATAGGTAGTTCCTTAATAAGATGCCCAGATTGTTGTCATCTTCTGCGAGAAGTATTTTTATATTATTCATGGTACTGATTTTAGTTTTGACTGTCTGATACCAGCATGATATCCTGGTAAGACCCCTGTTAAGTTATTTTTTAGCGGTCAGCATCCTTTCTTTAAATGAGTATCCTTTTAATTTGTTTTGAGGAAGAAACAGAGTGAATTTTGTCCCTTTGTTCATCTGGCTTTCAGCCTTAATTGATCCGTTATGTTCTTCGATGATTTTCTTAACATAGCTTAAGCCAAGGCCGAACCCCTTTACATTGTGGACATTTCCGGAATGGACACGGAAAAACTTGTCGAAAATCCGTTTCAGGTTTTCTTTATTAATGCCTATCCCTTTATCTTCAATGGTTATCAGAATACCTTTCTTATTGTTCCGGGTCGAGATTGTTATATCAGGATTATCCTTTGAGTATTTAATTGCATTATCAATAAGGTTTGATATTGAGTTTAAAAAATGAATTTCATCTATAAATACATGAGAATTTGTTGCCTGGAGGTCGGTATTGATAATGCCAGCCCGGGTACTGATCTGAAGTGCATAATTTTCCACAGCATTATCTATAATAACATGAACATCCATATCAATAAGGTTGAGCTTCATTTTCATCCTTTCAAAAATAGCCATCTGAAGTACTTTTTCAACCTGAAATTTTAGTCTCATGCTCTCATCAGAAATAACTTTTGCCAGGCTGTCAATATTTTTATCCTTATCAGGTATCGATTTATCGGCCATCATCTGAGAAGCGAGAGAAATAGTTGAAATCGGCGTTTTAAGCTCATGAGTCATATTATTTATGAAATCGCTCCGTATTTCAGAAATCTTTTTCTGACGGAATATAACAACGAATGTTCCTGAAGAAAGTATAAGTAAAAGAAGGGTAAAAAGCAGCGACATGAACCCAAGATTTCCAATTTTCTCAAACTTATATTGCTGTTCCTGAAGACAATATAATACTATCTGATTCTGACTTGGAACAGGATCATTCGGGAAAAGCTGAATTATGAACTTATTTGTCCCTGGCTTGTCTGTAAATCCTGGTGTTTTCCAAATGCTTCCATAACGACCTGACCGGATTGAAAATTCAAAATCGAGATATATTCCTACATTATTAAGGGCGGTCCGGAGTTCCTCATTAAGTTTTTCAGGGTTAATTCTTTCTCTTATATCTGGTGTGTTGCGAAGAATTTTCTCCATTATTTTCTCAAGGAAAACTATTTTATTGGTTACCCTGCCAGTTATTTCTGAATTTGTAATCTGTGGCGAAGGTTCGGTTGTTTCATCAGTTGGGAAGGGAGAGATATTTTCGGATGAAATGAATATTTTATGACCTGAACTTGTTATTGCTATCGGTTCACCGGGATTATTAAGGCCGTACATTTCAAGAAGTGCGGAGTTGGGTTGATATCCATGCAGCTTTTTTGCCAGAGGAGAATTTGCAGGGACTATTGCAGTAACTGAATCTGTTGATGCAGGATCAATATCTTCGACGATGTTTTTGATTAATTCCTTTTCTTCAAGATCCAGCACTACAGACTCAAGAGCTTTATTAGCCAGGTAACGGAATTGTTGATCGGTAATGGCAATTGCATTGCGGATCCAGTATAATTGTATAAGGATCAGCCCGGAGATAGCCAGAAAAAAAAAGATGGCCAGTAATACAATGGTTATCCGCTTCATACAATTGCAAAAGTACTTGTATATATTTTATATTGACATACTTTAACTTTCTTTAACAATAAGAAGCGTGGAGTGCCTAAAGTGCCTAAAGGTATAAGAAGTGTGGAGTGCCTAAAGTGCCTAAAGCGTCTAAAGTTTTAACAAATGATTATTAACCAAGAGGTAACTTAACTCCATGTACTCCAGGCATTCAAGTCACTTTAGGCACTTTTCTTAATTTAACATTTCATTAAATTATAGTTAATTTTCAGCTATTTAGATAAAAATATTTTTTTATTCCGTTAATGAGTAATATATTTGTTAAGGATTTGGCACGATATTTGTTTCTCACGATATAGAGGTTTTTTTCATAGGTTAGGTTAGTTTTAGGGTTATCAAAACTGTGGGTCGCTATCATGGCGGCCCACTTCTTTTTTAATAGGTTATCTTTTTAATAAAACATTCATGATATTTTTGAGAGGTTTAAAACCTTTTTGACATTGAGATCCTTTTCTCTTGCCATGTGGTAAATATGTTTTCTAATGTAGCTCGATTTCTTTCTCTGTATCCAGTTAAGATTGATAACAAATGAAGTACCGTCTTTAAAAACCAACTTGACCTTTTTCTGTTTTGAAGGCATAACAAGCTCTTTAATATCAATCCAACTGAAGGAGTGTGTCACTGGCTTGATCATTCCAAACTTGTACTCTATTTTTTCTTTATCAATCGAAAAGAAGAGATCTGTTCCTTTAAAAGTTGCAATACCGGCTATGATGAATACCACCAGGCTGATTCCAAAGGGTGCTATTGAAAGGATGGCAGGTATACTTTTTTGCCCTAAAACAAGACTTGCAACCAATATGTATAGTCCGGCAAAGAAAAAAAGTGCCGCAAAACCCCATAAAAGAATTTTTCTTCCTTTTGAAAACTCCTCTTCTGACAGATTATAATACAAATTTTCCATACTCTATTGGGTTAGGTAATGTAAATTCTTATCCTTTATTGTATTAATATCGATATTAAAAACTAATGTAACAGTGTCTACTTCCCTCAGTCTTGAAGTAATATTGTTAAGATCAGCTTCTTTTTCAGATATCTGAATTTGTAATAGATAGTCAATATTTTTAAGTTTACTCAGAAGATAGATTTTACCAGAACGGTTTGAGATCAGGTTAAACATCAGATGCGGGTGATCATCATTATTTGAAAACCTGCTGAATGTAATATCAGATTTTTCATTCTCTGTGAGCCTGAGAGGAGCTATGTTTTTAAGAGAGATTCCGAATTTTTTATTTAGTGAGAGGGATAGTTTGTAATCAGGTTCGGCAGAAACGAGTCCTAGCAGGATGTAGTCATTATTCTGTTCAATATTGAGTTTTACCCGTGTGACTTTTGGAGTACTTTTCATCTGTCTTTGCTAAGACTGATAAAGTTAGGAAAAAAAAGAGATACAAATCCTTAACTGGCGAAATTATCTTTTAGTCTTTTCCATGCCTGACTGGCTGCTTCCTGTTCTGCTTCCTTTTTTGATGAGCCATGACCTTCTCCGAATTCCTGCTTGTCAATAAACAATATTGTTGAGAAGACAGACTTTTTCAGAATGAAATCGTATTCTTCATTATATGTAAATATAAGATTCGACTTATGCTTTTGTACCCACTCAAAAACCAGACTCTTGTAATCTGATTCAGTTTTAACGATAACATCCAGATCGAGATATTTATTAAGGACATTTTTTATAAAAAGCTTTTTCGTCTTTTTAAATCCTTTATCCAAAAAAACTGAACCGATAAGTGCCTCGAACGCATTCCCATAGAGGTTTTTAGTAAGATGAGATGAGCTTATTTTACTGATAAGGATTTTATTAATCCCCATGGATACAGCAAGTAGATTAAGTACATCACGATTAACGATCCGTGACCGGATTTTTGTCAGGAATCCTTCATTAGCGTCGGGGAATTTTTCGAAGAGATAGTCTGAAAGAATTGCATCAAGTACAGCATCTCCCAGATATTCAAGCCTTTCATTGTTCACTTTTTTACCATTGGGAAGGATAAAGGTTGCTGAACGGTGAATGAACGCTATTTCATACAATTCAAGGTTTCCGGGCCTGAAGCCCAGAATCTTTTTTAAGCGGGAACTGAATTCCCGTTTATCCGATAAATAGGTACCATTTAATCTTCTCCGGAATAGCGACACTAAACTTCAGCTTTTTTTATAATGACAGAAGCATTATGACCACCAAATCCAAATGTATTACTGATGGCTATATTAACTTTCCTGTGCTGCGCTTTGTTGAGAGTTAAGTTCAGTTTCTGATCAATCTCCGGATCAGGAACCTTGTAATTTATGGTTGGAGGAATGATATCATGAACAACAGACATTATTACACCAATCGCTTCAATAGCGCCGGCAGCACCAAGAAGGTGCCCTGTCATAGATTTTGTAGAACTGATATTAAGTTTGTAAGCGTGTTCCCCAAAAACACTTACAATAGCTTTTGTTTCAGAGACATCTCCCAGAGGAGTAGATGTTCCATGCACATTAATATAATCGATATCCTCAACTTTCAGGTTGGCATCAGCGACTGCGAGTTTCATTACATTGCGTGCTCCAAGACCCTCCGGATGAGGGGCCGTCATGTGATAAGCATCAGCTGTCAGTCCGGTGCCAATTAATTCAGCATAGATCCTTGCCCCCCTGGCTTTTGCATGTTCATACTCTTCGATGATCAGAGAACCGGCACCCTCCCCAAGAACAAATCCATCGCGTGTCTTATCGAAAGGCCGGGATGCTGTTTGAAATTCATTATTATTTGTGGAGAGCGCCTGCAAGGCATTGAACCCACCAATTCCGGGTTCGTTGATAGTGGCTTCAGACCCACCTGAAACGAAAACATCTGCTTTCCCCCAACGAATATAGTTGATCGCATCAATTATCGAGTTGGTTGAAGAGGCACATGCTGATACAGTTGCAAAGTTTGGTCCTCTGAAGCCATATTTTATAGAAATTGCACCTGCTGCAATATCTCCGATCATTTTTGGAATAAAGAACGGACTGAATCGGGGTGTTCCATCTCCAAGGACATAACTTTTGATAGCCTGAAAAAAGGTTTCTATTCCCCCGATACCTGAAGCCCATATTACGCCAACTCTGTCTTTATCTACAGTATCCAGGTTTAACCCCGAATCTTTTATTGCTTCCTCAGTGGCAACAAGTGCATACTGGGAATATAAATCCAGTTTGTTGGCTTCTTTTCTGTCAAAATACGTTGCAGAGTCGTAGTTCTTAAGTTCGCATGCAAATTTAGTTTTGAACTTTTCAGTATCAAAACGAGTAATCAATACTGATCCGCTGACACCGTTTTTTAATCCTTCCCAATAATCATGCAAATTATTACCTAAAGGAGTTAATGCTCCTAGTCCTGTTACTACAACTCTTCTCATAAATGGGTTTTTAAAAATGCAATTTATTTTGCATTTTCCTCAATGTACTTAATAGCATCACCAACTGTACCGATGGTTTCTGCCTGATCGTCGGGAATTCCTATATTGAATTCTTTCTCAAACTCCATGATTAACTCAACAGTATCGAGAGAGTCTGCACCTAAATCATTAGTGAAACTTGCTTCCGGAGTAACTTCTGATTCGTCTACTCCAAGTTTATCAACTATTATTTCCTTTACTCTTTTGGCAATGTCCGACATAATAATAAATTTTAATTAATATTAATTTTTGAACCATGCAAAGAAATATATTTGTACCATATTTTTCAAGAGTTTTGATGTTTTTTTATTTATGAAACAGTTTAATGTGTTGATAATTAGAAAAATAATCTTACTTTAATGGATTATTAAAAATAGTTGACCAATATGCTAATTATCAAAATATGAGGAACATAGCAATTTTAGCCTCCGGCTCCGGTACCAATGCTGAAAACATAATTAAATACTTTTCGAACAAAAATACTGCCAAAGTAAGTCTGGTTTTATCAAATAAGCGTCAGGCTCAGGTTCTAAAAAGGGCTGAAGAGAATAATATACGCACTGTTTTTTTCGAACATAAAGAATTTTATATCACAGGGAAAGTGCTTCGTTATCTTTTACTATATAAAATAGATTTTATTGTTCTGGCAGGTTTCCTGTGGTTGGTCCCCGAAAATATCCTTGAACAGTATGCCGGACGGGTTATAAATATTCACCCTGCATTATTACCGGCTTATGGCGGAAAAGGAATGTATGGAGAGGCTGTTCAAAAGGCTGTGATAGCCAGTCATGATAAAGAATCAGGAATTACTATTCATTATGTCAATAAATTCTACGACAAGGGAGATATAATTTTCCAGACACGTTGTAATGTTGATCCTACAGACACAACAAGTTCCCTGGCTGAAAAAGTTCATGCCCTGGAATATCTGCATTATCCAAAAGTTATTGAGGATCTGGTAATAAAATTGCCTGATCTTTTAATTAAAGGTCCCGAGGAGGCTTAAGACCACTGTCTTGATCTTTTCAAATTTATTCTTGTTTACATCTGAAATTGGCTCAACGGGTGGCGCCTCTACTCTCAGTGGATCAACCGGTGACCCGTTCTTATAGAATCTGAAATCAAGATGGGGTCCGGTGGAGAGACCACTGCTGCCAACATAACCTATAATATCTCCCTGTTTAACAAATTTGCCAGTTGAAATACCTTCTCCAAACCGGCTCAGATGCATATAACCAGTTGCATAAACACTATTATGCTGTATTTTAACCATCCTTCCTGCTCCGTCTTCATTTGTTGCTGAAATAATCCTTCCATCGCCAATTGCATGCACAGGAGTTCCGATTGAGGCGGCATAATCAACACCATAATGAGGACGAATGATTCTCAGAATCGGATGCATCCTGGCTGATGAAAAATGGGAACTGATCCTTGAAAACACCAAAGGAGCTTTCAGGAATGCTTTCCTGAGACTATTACCATCAATGTCAAAAAAAGAATCTTTCCCATCCTGAATAAACGGTATTGCAGTTATTGAGGAGCCTGTCCTGTTGAATTGTGCCGCATAAATCTTATCTGTACCCAGCGATTTTCCATCAATGAAAAGCTCTTCATATACAACCTTAAAATTGTCTCCTTTCTGCAATCCGAAAAAATCGACTGTCCATGCAAAAATTTCGGACAGTTTAACGTTTAAAGAAGGATGCAGACCACCGTCAATCATGGCATTCCATAGTGAAGTTTCAATGGTCCCGGAAGCATATTTAATCTCACTTTTAATCTCTTTTCTGAAAGGTGTAATATTTAGAGAGTCATTAAAGCTGAATACATAACAGGTTGTGGGGTCATGTTCATAAACAAAGTACCTGGCCCGGGCAATACTGTCTCTGTCGCAGAAAAGTATATAATTGTTCCCCGATCTGATTTTCCTTACATCAAAAACAGATTTCGAGTTTTTTAATACCTGATCAATCTCCTGCATCCTGATACCATGTTTGAGAAGAATTTCAGAAAGAAATCCATTACGTTTTATATGACCTGATACCAGGTCAAATGAATCCGATGGAATCCCATACATAAAAACAGGAGTGTTAATTTCTTTAATGGCTATCGAATCTGTCACAATCGGAAAGGATTCAGATTTAGTATTCTCTGAATGGGTACAGGATACCAAAATAGAAACGAGTGTAAATATTATTATAATATTTTTTTTACAAAACATCAATTCCTGCAGGTAAGTTTTTAATTACTATGTTAACTATACGATTAGGAACTACTATAATGTTCGAAGGTTTCGCGGCTCCAATCCACTTTTGTGCTCTTTCATCAGCCAGTACAATTTTTATGATCTCATCTTTGGTTAAACTTACAGGCAATTCTATGTTAAACCTCATTTTACCATTAAACGAAACCGGATAATTAAAATTATCCTCTTTCAGATACTCCTCATTAAAGCCTGGCCAGGGTTCATAGGACAGGGAATTTGTTTTATCCAGAATCTGCCATAATTCTTCAGCTGCATGTGGTGCGAAGGGAGAAAGTATCTTTGTGAAGGTGAGTGCAGTATCAGATGTAATCCTGCCCTTCTTCGTTGCAAGATTAATAAAGATCATCATGGCAGAGATGCCCGTATTAAAACGGAGATTCTCAATATCCCCTTCAACCTTTTTGATAGTGTAATGAAGTCCTTTGAGAATTTCTGCATCTTCCTGTCCGTTGAAAATATTCACCGGATTTGACAAGAACCTGAATGTTCTTCCAAGAAAGCCGAAAACTCCTTTTACCCCTTTCTCATCCCATGGTTTTGTAACATCAAGCGGACCCATAAACATCTCATAAAGCCTGAGTGAGTCAGCCCCGTATTTTGATGTAACATCATCGGGATTTACAACATTCTTAAGTGATTTTGACATTTTGGCGGTGATCTGTCTTAGTTCTGCACCAGTCTCTTTATGAAAGTACTTACCTTCACGTTCTTCAACAAGGTCGCCTGATACTCTGGATCCCGATTCACTCTCATAAGCAAAGGCAAGGATCATTCCCTGGTTGAATAATCTCTGATACGGTTCGTCAGTAGATACAATCCCCAGATCAAACAATACCTTATGCCAGAAGCGGCTATATAAGAGGTGAAGGACAGCATGTTCAGCGCCACCAATATACAGATCAACGGGCATCCAGTATTTTTCTTTTTCCCTGTTAAAAATCAACTCGTCATTCTTAGGGTCAATGAAGCGTAAATAATACCAGCACGATCCGGCCCACTGAGGCATTGTATTGGTTTCTCTTCTGCCTTTACGGCCGTTTTTATCAGTTATATTCAACCATTCTTCCGAGTTGGAAAGGGGTGATTCTCCAGATTCGCCGGGAAGATAATTTTCAAGCTCAGGCAGTTCCAGCGGGAGTTCATTATCGTTCATCACGGTAACCTCTCCATCTTCCCAATGAATTACAGGGAATGGTTCGCCCCAGTATCTCTGTCTGCTGAAAAGCCAGTCGCGAATTTTGTAATTCACTTTTGATGTACCCAGGTTTTTAGATTCGAGCCACTTTGTAATCAGGGCAATTCCCGCTTCTTTATTTTGCCCGTTAAGATTAATTCCTGTTGAGCTATCAGATGAGTTAATGTATTTCCCATCTTCGGTCCAGCACTCATTTCCTGACAGAATCCTTTTTTTCTGTTCAGGATCAGTAACATCAGGATCCTGGATGCAGACTATCGGAAGATTGAATTTCTGCGCAAATTCGAAGTCTCTGTTATCGTGAGCAGGCACTGCCATAATTGCTCCGGTCCCGTAACCTGTCAATACATAATCTGCTATCCAGATGGGTATCTGTTTCTTATTTACCGGATTGATAGCATATCTGCCTGTGAAGACTCCTGTTTTATCTTTTGCCAGATCAGTCCTGTCAAGGTCTGATTTAAGTGATGTGGCTTTAATATAATTGTTAACAGAATTCTTGTATTCGTTTGTTGTAATCAGGTCGATAAGAGAATGTTCTGGTGCAATTACCATATAAGTTGCACCAAACAGTGTGTCGGGTCTTGTTGTAAAGACGGTCAGATTTACATTAAGGCCCACAATCTCAAAATCAACTTCAGCACCGGTTGAACGACCAATCCAGTTGCGCTGCATATCTTTGATACCAGCAGGCCAGTCGAGCTTATCAATACCTTTCAATAGCCTTTCAGCATAAAGAGGAATACGGAGCATCCACTGTTTAAGATTTTTCTTTTCAACTCTGTTACCGCATTTTTCATGCAAACCGTCGTTCAGTACTTCTTCATTTGCACAGACGGTCCGGCAGCTTGGACACCACCATACCAGTGCATTATCGTAATAGGCTAATCTCTTTGAATCAATGTATTTTACTTTTTCATTCTCATTTAATTCTGCAGAAATTTTTAACTCTGAAATTGGTCTGCCTTTCTGTAGCTTATCGTCAAACCATGTATTATACAGACGTATGAAGATCCATTGAGTCCATTTAAAGTATTTTGGATCCGTGGTGTTTATCTCTTTATCCCAGTCAT
>JADGPT010000251.1 GCA_017882345.1 Bacteroidales bacterium | reverse complement strand
TATATGTTACCAAATGAAGCGGAATCTGCTATGAAGAGGTATTTCTTTCCCATAGCCAGTTTTGTTTTTAAGTAATATTTACAGGAATTTAAACTGTCTTTAACCAGTTGATATGGTATCTTTTGTTTGGTTGTCAGCACTAATTCATATAGCTTAATTTTTGATGAATCAGGTTGTCTGAATGGGGTCTTGGAATTAAAAACAATAGTTTGCCCCGGCTTTAAGAAGCCTGCGGCTATATTGTTCTCATAAGTAAAAATGGTCCTTTTAATTTTTGTCACCCGTGGCGCACGCGGAGCCAGGAATCTCATCATGATAGTGTCTTGTTTATACCCGGTTATCCCCAGAGAATCTGTAAAAGGATACTTAACAATGGTACTAATCTGTGGTTGCGAATAGAGAGAACTGTCTGACAACCATACTTTTAAAGTATCTCTGTTTCTGCTGGGTTCAGTAAAATATGATTTGCTGTCTGCTTTGGGTATAGTAAATTCAAATTTCATACTATCAGGAGGCAGGGAGAGAATAAAGAGCATCTGGTACTTAAGATCCCTTTTTGAAGAGGTCAGGTAATGAAGTTTTTTCAGGGCAGCAAACTGGAAAAGCCGGTACTCTCCCATTAATGTTACTGGCTCGGGAATTTTGACTTCTCCCTTTTTTACTGTTGTTGTGTCTTTAATAGCTGCACCGCGTTTGTTGACCCCCTTCTTCAATGTTGTGGTATCCTTAATAATTATTGGAGGAGGGATGAAGTTTTTTTCAGCAGTAATTACAACTGTGGAATCCATGAAAGCAAATTCTTCATCCGGAAGATTATAGTTTTTACTGTTATCTGCATCCTTTAGCCCGAATAATCTGTAAGTTCCCGGACGAATATTATCAATCCTGAAATAACCGGTCTGGTCTACTCGTGAGATATATTCCGGAAGGTGCTTTATAACAGCTGAGTCGGCAAGTTCCCGGTACATAAGTACAATTGTTTTCTCGGGGACTTCAAGATTATACGCGTTATAAATATTCCCTGTAACTGAAAGTGAGTCGATTACCGAACCGGTTGATAATACAAACTGATAGTTTTGAAGAATATTTCCTTCATTCAGATCTTTTATTGCATCCTGAAAATAGAAAGTGTATGTTGTACTGTCTTTAAGTTTATCATCGAACTCAACATCAACGCCCTTTCCTTTAATGAATACTTTTGGTTTCTTTTTCATAGGAGGGGAAACCATGAATTTTTCACTTATGTTATCGAGCACCACATATTCATTGAAAATTATTTCAAGTTTATTTCCCCTGAAATTTCTTGCCCCGTTTAGCGGGACACTCTTTACTACAACCGGAGGAAGCCTGTCTCTGAGTCCACCCGAGGGTGAGCTGATTTTAGCACAGCCGCTGAGCAGAATAACAAGAGCTGAAAGAAGAAAAAGACGTGTAATCATCCTTTTGTACATAAAATCATCAGGTTATTTATGATTTACAAACTTACATCATTTTTTAAAGATTAATTTCGATAATGGATTAAATGACCTTCCCCCAAATAAACTAAGTGTAACCCAGGTTTTATGGTTTTGATCAATAATAATATTTTCTACCTTTGGCAGTAACGAAAAAAGATTAATTATGCATTTACTTGTGATTCCCTGGGATGTAAATCCTGAAATATTCCGGATTGGCTCTTTTGCAGTTAGATGGTATGGGCTATTGTTCGCATCATCCTTTTTGTTTGGATATTTTATTATGAACAGGATTTTCAAAAATGAGAATCTCGGAGAAGCTGTTCTTGACAGGTTAACCATTTATATGGCTATCGGTGTAATTGTCGGGGCCCGTCTCGGTCATTGTCTTTTCTATGAACCCGATTATTATTTCCGTCATCCGCTGGAGATATTAATGATCTGGCGTGGTGGTCTTGCCAGTCATGGGGCTGCTATTGGCATCCTTACTGCGATATGGTTTTTCTCGAGAAAAGAGAAAAAAGATTACTTCTGGGTACTCGATCGCATTGCGATTGTCGTTGCACTCTCAGGCTTTTTAATCAGAATGGGAAACCTTATGAATTCTGAAATATATGGTATAGAAACCACGGTTCCCTGGGGATTCGTTTTCTTAAGGAACCATGAGGTTGCTCCGAAACACCCGACTCAGATTTATGAAGGATTAGCCTATCTTTTTATTTTCTTTCTGCTTTTCAGATTGTATTGGTCAAAAAAGGGAGAGCATTACCAGGGTATGCTAATAAGTTTGCTGTGCATACTCGTGTTTACGTCCCGTTTCTTTATCGAATTTCTTAAGGAGAATCAGGTTGCTTTCGAAGCTACTATGAAACTGAACATGGGCCAATGGCTGAGTATTCCTTTTATTCTGATGGGTATTGGCGGGTTATATTGGAGCCTTACCAGGAAAAAGCGGGCTGTCATTATTAGAGAATAATTATTTCTTTACGATACCATAGAACAGGACATCAAGAATTGCATTCAGTCTGTTCTCAATATTCACTTCTTTCTTTTTCCAGAAGAGAGGCACTTCAAGTCCTTTTAGTGTTGTCTGAATAGCCATTGCTGTGTATTCGCTGTTTACAACATTAAAGACCTTTTTCCTTTCGCCATGATATATTATAAGACGAAGAATTGCCAGCTCCTCCCGGTCATATTTTTCCCGGATAGTCTCTATAAAATCAAAATGATCGAGATTTTTATCAAAGATGGCATTATAGTAATTTGAAAGTTTTTCGAACGATTTCATTCTGACAAAAACATATTTCTTCATTTTATCAATAGGCGATTCGACTGACTTAATAGCTGTAGTAAGGTCATTTCTAAGGATATTGGCCTCATAGAGTACCACCGCTTCAAAGATATCTTCTTTGCTTTCAAAATAGTAATAAATAGAACTTTTCCCCATTTTCAGCGCTTTTGCTATCTCTTCCATACTAGTCTTCTTAAACCCGTAATGGCTGAATATTTGTCCTGCTGAAAGGATTACTTTTTTTCTAAACTCCTCTTTATTAATCATATACTGCTCCGATTTTGAAAATTTCTATCTTCGCAGCAAAGATAATACAATTAAAAAAAATATCAATGCATTCGAATAAACTGGTCGACAATTCGAAAAGGTTATCTCCCCTTTACAGATTATTGCCCTCGATAACCTCTAATAGCTACCAAAAGAGTTACAAATACTACTTACTACCTACTTCATACTACTTACTTCCACTTAAAACACTACAACTCCGATTCCAGTCAAAAAACTATCTCGCAATTTCAAATCCCTAATCCCTAATCCCTCTTCCCTTTCACCTTGTTTTTCCTTACTTCGTCCACCGAAGCTTTTTTTGATTGAAGAAATGCTAGCGAAGGTGGATCATCTTATACTTTAATATTTTGTATGTTTGGTGTTTAATTATTCCGGGGACTGGAAGAACATTAAGAAATCAACAAAAATTCGTTGACATTGTTAGTGTTGGCAGTGACAGAATGACAAGTATTTCATTATCAGTGATGGCGTGAAGGATTAATGACGGAAAAATGGATATGCAGGGCTGCAGAAAAGGATATTAAAGAGATGTTTTCATATAAATTCAATTAGTATGGAAGGGATAGTTAAGTTCAATTGTCATTGGAATCAGACGGGACCTGTAATTTCTGATGAGCAGTATGAAATAATTAATTATTGGAGGGAAGTACTATACAACATGGACCTTATCGGCGCTTATGAGAATGGAGTTGGCTTTGGAAATATAAGCATGAGGATAAAGGGTGGCAACCAGTTTGTAATTACAGGT
>JADGPT010000250.1 GCA_017882345.1 Bacteroidales bacterium | reverse complement strand
CCAGCCTTTGCCATAAGGATCTTTGTTTACAACCTGGGGTGATTCCGCAAGTAATGGATTCACTTCCAGTATCTCACCACCTACAGGCATAAACATGTCGGAAACTGTTTTTACAGCTTCGATAGTACCGAATACCTCCTCTTTCTTAAGTGTTTCACCCACTGTTTCGATCTCAATGAAAACCACATCACCTAACTCACCCTGAGCAAAATCTGTTACTCCGACATAACCAAGATTACCTTCTACCCTAAGCCACTCATGGTCTTTTGTGTACAATAAATTTACAGGAACGTTCATATTTGATATGGTTTTAGATAATTATTTGAATTCATTTCTGCCTTCAGTCAGTCCAGCCAAAAATAAGGCTTTTTTTGTTTAAAAAGATTGACAAATGACATTTTTTGAATTATTAAAAAGGATATTAAAAATAGATATTTATGTCATGTTAACTTTCTTTTTTAAGACAATTCCCGAGAGCGGGTTAAGTCTGATTCCATTATTGCGATATCTCCCTTTGGATCAGGCCCAAAATTCCTGTCAATATGAGTATAGTTCCTTGCATCATATTGCTTCTTTTGCCCAGGCAGGAATAGTTGCAAGAGATTTGTCAACCGGAGTTTTGTTTTTGTTTTGCATCGGTCCGCATCCAAATAGAAGTATGCCAAATATGTTCAGGAATAAGATGATGGTTATTGGTAAAGGTATGAAGTTGCTCCCATGTTGTCGGCCCCCTAACCTTGTTAAATGGAGTATAATGCGGTGTATCAGTGAGTATTCACCTTTGCATTTTGCATATTGCATTTTTACTTTTGTCTTTTATTTTACCAGAACCTTATACCCCCATGGTTCCAGTTTCAGGGAATCAGTCAGAGGAAGAGTTGTTTTCAGACGGGCAAAATAATCGGTATACTCACCATTAAGATTAGCCGGGAAAGACTTAAGAGCTACCGGTTTCTTACTGAGATTAAGGACTACTACTACTCTGTTTCCGTCTTTCTCTCTGTAAAAAGCAAAAACTGCTTTGTCTTTGTTTGTCGCGATTTTGATCATCGGGCCTCCTGCATCACCGTTCCATAGGGCTTTATTCTGTTTTTTTAAAGAGATAAGGTCTGTATAAAAGCCTGTCAGACTGCAACTATCATCCCACTTGATTGGATCTCTTACAAAAAACTTTATCTTCTTGTTAAGACAGGCTTCCTGTCCGCTGTATATTAAAGGTACACCCTGACCGGTAAATATCAGAGTTGCAAATGCCCGTTGTGACGCACCCATCAGTGAGTCAATTGTTCCTGCCCATGAATTCTCATCATGGTTAGTAAGGAATTGCAGTCTGTAAACATTATTTGGATATACTGACCATTCCCTTTCATAATACTTTACCAATTTATTTACACTATCTTTCCCCTGAGCCACACTGTTCATCAGGTGATGCATTTCCCAGGCATAGTTCATATCAAAACCCTTTTCAAGAGAAAAGGTTGGGTCCTCAATCTCACCAATCAGCAGAACAGGTTTTATTTCTGTTAGTTCAGTTCTTGCTCTTTCCCAGAATTCCTTAGGCGTATTATGTGGGTGATCAATACGGAATCCATCAACACCCATATTCACCCAGAACTTCATTGCATCTATCATATAATCCTGAAGCTCTCTCTTAGACCAGTCAAGTTGAATTACATCGGTCCAGTCAGTCCCAAGCGGTGGAGTAAATTTACCTGAAGCATCCTTGACATACCAGTCAGGATGTTCTATAGTCAGTTTATTATCCCACGATGTATGGTTTGGCACCCAGTCGAGGATAACATGCATCCCCATATCATGTGCTTTGTTAAGGAGTGTTTTAAAATCGTCGAGATTCCCGAATTCCGGGTTCACATTCATATAGTCTCTGACCGAATAATAACTTCCCAGTTCTCCTTTCTTGTTTATAATTCCAATAGGGTATGTTGGCATAAACCAGAGTACGTCCACCCCAAGGGCTTTCAGCCTTGGAAGATGTCCGGCAAATGCGCTAAACGTTCCCTGATCGGTGTACTGCCTGACGTTTACTTCATACAGTACTGAATTTTTAGACCATTCAGGATGTACAACAGTGGAAATAAGCGGTTTTAATTCCTTTTTCTTTCCAAAAATCGAACAACCCGCTATTGTTATTGCAAGTGCCAGAAACAATACGAGTATACTTAGAGGCAGTTTTTCCATATTATGAATAGTTAAGTTATACTTATTACAATTTGGTTTATGAATTGTTAAAGCTTAAGAAAAAAAATCTACTTTCAGATTAAGAATAATTTTTTCTGCTCCTTTTATCTGGTATTCCTTACCGGATATCTCCACACGTAATGGTTTTAGGGAAATATTATTTACACTAACACCTTCTTTTGTCACCTTAACTTCAAACATGACGCCACGGAAACGCGCATGAAATGAATATGATTGCCAGTTTAGCGGGATAAGTGGATTAAGTAATATTTTGTCATCAATAATCCTCATCCCACCAAATCCCTCAACGATTGCCAGCCATGTACCTGCCATACTTGTGATATGCAGACCCTCGGAGACCTCATTATTATAATCATCAAGATCAAGCCTGGCAGTTCGAAGGTAGAGCTCGTAGGCTTTTTCAATATCGCCAATCCTGGAAGCAACAATGGAATGAATGCATGCAGATAATGACGATTCATGAACTGTCATTGGTTCATAAAAATCATAATTGCGTTTTATCGTATCTGTATCAAACTGATCTTCAAAAAGATACAGACCTTGCAGAACATCTGCCTGTTTAATAAAACAGGATCTTAGTATCCTGTCCCACGACCAATGCTGGTTTATTGGTTTTTCAGCAGTTGGAATACTGCTTGCCGGTTTTAATTCCTTATCAAGAAATCCATCCTGCTGAAGGAAAATATTTCGTGTATTATCCACAGCAAAGTGCATGTTTTTAATCACATCCTTCCACCTGGTTGTTTCATCAGAAAAGTTAAAATTTATTTTTCTGAAAAGAGCGGATAGTTTGTCAGGATTTCCTTTTTCCAGAATCCTTATGTTCTTAATTGTATAGGATAATGTCCAAACAGCTAATGAGTTGGTGTACCAGTTATTATTAACGTTATTCTCATACTCATTCGGACCAGTGACACCGAGTATCACATATTTCTTAAGATTTTCTGAGAAGGTTGTCCGTTGGCTCCAGAATCTTGAAATTCCTATCAACACTTCCAACCCGTATTCAGCCATATATTCTTCATCACCCGTATGCCGGATATAGTTGAAAATAGCAAAAGCAATTACCCCATTCCTATGTATCTCTTCGAAGGTTATCTCCCACTCATTGTGACACTCTTCACCGTTCATTGTAACCATCGGGTACAAAGCTGCTCCGTCTTTAAACCCGAGTTTTTCAGCATTGGCAATACTTTTCTCAAGATGCTTGTAACGGTACAGCAACAGATTTTTCCCGACTTTCTGATCAGCTGTTTTAAGGAAGAATGGCAGGCCAAAAGCTTCGGTATCCCAATATGTACTGCCTCCATATTTCTCTCCGGTAAATCCCTTTGGACCAATATTGAGTCTCTCGTCTTTTCCGGTATAGGTCTGGTTAAGGTGGAAGATATTAAAGCGTATTGCCTGCTGGGCAGAAATATCGCCTTCAATAATCACATCTGAAGTAGACCAGATCCTTTCCCATTCTCTGGTATGGTCAAGGAAAAGTTTTGCATAACCTTTTGCTTTTGTTTCTTTAAGCCGGGCTTTAGTATCCTTTAATAAATGTTCTTTTGAATTATTCAA
>JADGPT010000249.1 GCA_017882345.1 Bacteroidales bacterium | reverse complement strand
TGAATTCTCGGGTCGCAAAACTCAATAACTTTACCTGTTTCAATGTCAATAAGATGATCGTGTTGTCCGCACTGGTATGCTCTTTCAAATTGTGCTATTTTCTTTCCAAACTGGTGTTTGATAACCAGGTTACAATCGAGCAGCAATTCAATCGTATTATATAATGTGGCTCTGCTGACACGATAGTTTTTGTTTTTCATAAATATATACAGCGATTCTATATCGAAATGACCCGACCGTGAATAAATCTCATCAAGAATCGCATACCTCTCCGGTGTTTTCCGGTGCCCCTTCTTTTCGAGATATTCTGTGAAAATCTTCTTTACGGTTAACTTGGTATCATCACTAATCATATCTGGACTAATTTAAAATAATAACAAAAGTATGTATTTTTCCCGAATATCGGGGATAGAATAAACAGAAAATTAATTAGAGAAATCTTCGACTCTTTTCACATTTTCAATACCATTTATATTGGAAATCTTAAGAATAAGGTTGTTCAGGTCTTTTGTATGGTGAACAAACAGATCAATTGTTCCTTCAAAAATACCATTATTGACAGAAATATTAATCCTGGTCATGTTAACCTTAAGTTCAGCAGAAATTATATGGGTGATATCGTTTACCAGACAAATCCTGTCAATACCTGTCATACTTATCCTTGCAATGAAGGAGATAAGTTTATGGATAGCCCATTTAACTGCAATAATCCTGTTTCCTTCGTTTGACATGATTCTTATGGCTACAGGGCATTTGGGCTTATGAATAATAATTGCTCCTTCCGGAGAATGATAGCCTATGACCTCGTCGCCGGGGATTGGGTTACAACATTTTGCAATTTCGTATGATTGTTCCGAGTTATCAACATTTTCCCTGAGAAGGAAAGGGACGCTCTTATCTATATCTCCCAGGGTAACTTCAGCATCTTTTTTCTCTTTCTTTGAGCCGATAAGTTTTAAATCCCAGTATTTAATAACATTTTTAGTAGGGTTCTTCTTGAATGTTTTCTTGATATTGTCCAGATTGATCCTGCCAAGGCCTATTCCTGAATATAATTCTTCTTTATTAAGAACATCATAAGAGAGAATAAGGGATTTTAGGATTTCGCTGTTTAATGTGACTCCTATTTCTTTAATTTTGGTGTCAAGAATCTCGATCCCCTTTTGGATACTGTCTTTTGAATCATTTTTAAGCGTGTTTTTAATTGCTTCCTTGGCTTTCGATGTTCTGACAAAAGAGAGCCATTCCATGCTGGGTTTAGCAATATCGGAAGTAATTATTTCCACCTGGTCGCCACTCATTAGAATTGAGTTTAAAGGATTGAGTTTATAATTTATTTTTGCACCAATAGCTTTATTACCTATTTCTGTATGTATTTCATAAGCAAAATCCAGGGCCGATGCTCCTTTTGGAAGGCTTACCAGAAAGCCTTTTGGTGTAAAAACCATGATTTCTGATGAGAACAGATTCATTTTGAACTCATCAAGAAACTCAATCGGATCTTCATGTGGATTCTCAAGCATTATACGGATCCTTTTTATCCACTTGTCGAGTTCTGTCTCCGGTGCTTCATCTCCTTTGTATTTCCAGTGCGCTGCATAACCTCTTTCTGCTATTTCATCCATACGTTTACTACGTATCTGTACTTCAATCCACTGACCTTCCGGTCCCATTACCGTAACATGCAATGCTTCATATCCATTTGGCTTAGGGCGGCTGACCCAATCGCGAAGCCTGTCAGGTTTGGGCATATAGGTATCGGTAATTATGGAATAAATATTCCAACATTGTGTTTTTTCCGGTATACCTGTTGCAGGTTCAAATACGATCCTTAAGGCGAGAACATCATAAATCTCTTCAAATGGGACATTTTTAGCCTGCATCTTCTTCCAGATTGAGAAGATGGATTTCGGTCTTCCACTGATGTCAAACTTCAATCCTGCCTGTGTGAGTTTCTCAATTATCGGAAGCGAGAATTTATTAATAAGAGAAAGATTCCTTTTTTCGCTGTGTTTCAGCTTTGTCGTGATTTCTTCATAGATATGAGGTTGACGGAATTTGAAGCTTAGGTCTTCCAATTCACTTTTAATGGCATATAATCCAAGCCTGTGAGCGAGAGGAGCATAAAGAAAAATTGTTTCTCCTGCAACTTTCAGCTTTTTATGTTCAGGCATTGAGTTGAGGGTTCTCATATTGTGCAGACGGTCAGCAATTTTAATGAGGATGACCCTGAGATCGTCAGAGAGAGTAAGTAGCATCTTTCTGAAGTTCTCTGCCTGGAGAGAGGAAGAATTTTCCTTATTATAAGTGCCTGATATCTTTGTCAGTCCATCAATAAGAGATGCTATTTTTGGCCCGAAGTCCCTTTCAACATCTTCCAGTGAATATTCAGTATCTTCTACAACATCGTGAAGAAGAGCCACAGCAATTGACTTGGCTCCAAGACCGATTTCATTGTTTACTATTTTTGCAACTGATATCGGATGAATGATATAAGGCTCACCTGATTTCCTGCGCATATTCCAGTGAGCTTCATTTGCAATATTGAATGCTTTGTCAATAAGCTCCCTGTCCCCTGGTTTATTGCACCTGAGAAGATTATTTATGAGAGTATCATATTCAACCTGAATACGGTTCCTGTCTTCTTCATCAAAAATATCCTTGTTCCCCATAAATTAAGTACGCGGCAAATTCTTATCCTAGATACAAATATAGCTTTTCCCGCTTAAAGTTGGTACCTGAAATTGTAAAAGAGATTATGATTTTACTGTCGATTCCTGATAATCGTAAGTGTCCCGGTCTTTGAAATGACCCTACCAGATTGGGTAGTTAATTTTAAAAACCATAAATAAACACCCTGAGGTTGAGGTTTTCCATTTTGTGAGCCATCCCATTCCGCGTGGTAATCTCTTGTTTCAAATAAGACATTGCCCCGCCTACCTCTGACAATCAGATAGTAATCAAGCGGCGTAAATGACAGTACAGGTCTGAAAAGATCATTATCCAGATCATTATTGGGAGTGAATACATTAGGAACAGTTATGACCTCAGTAGGGTTCGTGCAGATTTCTGATGATAAACTTTCTCCGGAAATACTATAGGGATTAGACGCTTCGGAGGCGCTGACATAGAAACAAACCTGATTTCCGGTGACTTCATACATGATTTGCTGATAACCCTGTACGAATACCGTATCGGAAGCCGGGAGATCCGCTTTTTCTTCATATCCTTTTCCTGTGTTGACAAATAACTTGTATGAAGATATAATTCCCAGCCATTTTTTATATGGATTCCATGAAAGGATAATGTTCTCCCCAGACCTTTCTAACGAAAGCACCATGTTGGAGGCGATATTTGATACCATCACCGGTAGGTTGCAGCCATTGACTGCCGAGAGTCTGTAATAGTTTATATTGTTCTTTTCTGCCTGATTGTCTGTAAAACGGATTGATCCGTTAACTGAAACAGGTTGTGAAATTTCCTGAAAAGTGCCGGCAGTTCCTATTCTTCTTTCGAGACTGAAATGCTTTATTTCAGATAACGGATCAATTGTAAAAGAGAGCGCCACTTTGCCATCAGAATTTATAGTTGCCTGATCGGCATTTATCCATTGGGGTGGACGCTGCATCTGTGTTGATAAACATTTTTTATTTGAAGTAGAAAACGTATCATCTTTCAGATTTGCACGAACCACAAAACAATATTCTGCATTAATTGTGAACTCATTTAGTGTAAAGCTGGTTTCTCCGGGGCCTGCATTTTTTAATTCATTGTAGCTACCTCCATTGACAGACAACAATACCGAATAACCGGTAACTT
>JADGPT010000248.1 GCA_017882345.1 Bacteroidales bacterium | reverse complement strand
TTTTGGCTGAAGTGGAACATATTTTGGCTCGTCAGACCTGTTTTTCCAGGGTTCATCATTATCATTTACTGAAGGAATAGGATACCCCGGACCAACTTTGACCACGTAACCAATCTGTACCTTTTCATTCTCATTAACCCCCGGAGGAAGCAATAAACCACTTTTTGTTTTTGATGAAGGAACTTTTGGTTTAATAAGTATCCTGTCACCGATAACAATCAGTTTATGCAGATCTTTTTCATCTAATAATACACCCATGTATGACTTCAATTATAGACAAAAGTATTATTTTTTACAACAATCAATGATCTTAGAACATAGAAATAATTAATATTGTATAAATGCATTAAAGGTAAAATGTGGTATAAAATTTACGATGGATTCTGATACCTACAAAACGATCACGTCATCCTCTCAGGGAATTTATAAAGATAAAGGGAGCAGATTTGTTTCTATTGCAATTCCTGTTTCTGATCAGGAAGAAATTAAACCAATCATTGATAAAATTAAAAAAGAACATCACGAAGCAAGACATCATTGTTATGCTTATATGATTGGACACGAAAGACTTGCCTGGAGGGTTAATGATGATGGAGAACCATCAGGTACAGCAGGAAGACCAATTCTGGGACAGATAAATTCTTATGGATTAACGAATATCATTATTGTAGTCAGCAGGTATTTTGGAGGCACTTTGCTCGGTGTCAGCGGACTAATAAATGCTTACCGGTCAGCTGCAGCCTCCGCAATAGAAAATGCCAAAATTATAGAGAAGACGCTTCAGGAATACTATGAAATTACTTATCCTTATATTTCTATGAATGATGTAATGAGGATACTAAAGGAAGAAAATGTTGGACAATCAGAACAATCATTTGATCTTGAATGCCGTATCTTATTGAATTTCAGAATCTCATTTAAAGAAAAAATTCTAAATCGCCTTTCGCGGATTGAAGGTTTGACTTACAGATATCTTGAAACCCGATAAAGAATTATTCTTATCAAAAAAAATTTAATTAATTATCAACAGTAGTCGGATTTTGAGATAATTCTTGACTAAATTTGATACCTGACCAATAATGTGCATTTAATATGCCATATTAATGAAAAACAGAAGCTTAGTATCAATTGATGATTTTTCAACAGAGGAGATCCTGAGGATTCTTGATCTGGCTGAAGAATTCGAAAAAGAACCAACACAAAAATTGCTTGAGGGGAAGGTTATAGCAACATTATTTTTTGAGCCTTCTACCCGCACAAGATTAAGTTTTGAAAGCGCTATCAACAGATTAGGCGGTAAGATTGTAGGATTTTCTGATGCCTCCAATTCAAGCGTTTCAAAAGGAGAAACATTAAATGATACAATCCTGACAGTTAACAATTACTGCGACCTTATCGTGATGAGACATCCCATTGAAGGAAGTGCAAGATATGCCAGTGAAATTGCTTCTGTTCCTGTTATTAATGCCGGTGATGGAGCAAATCAGCACCCTACACAAACTCTTCTCGATCTCTATTCAATCCGTAAAACTCAGGGCACACTCGATAACCTGAATATTTTTATGGTTGGTGACCTTAAATATGGAAGGACTGTCCATTCTCTGATGATGGCTATGTCGAGATGGAATACAACTTTCAATTTCATATCGCCGGAAGAGCTTAAAATGCCTGACGAATTTAAATTGTACCTTGACAATCTTGGTCTCAAATATTATGAGCATAATGATTTCACAGATATTATTTCAAAAGCTGATATCATTTATATGACAAGGGTCCAGAAAGAAAGATTCTCCGATCCTATCGAATATGAGAAGGTCAAGAATGTATATGTTCTCAGAAATTCTATGTTGAAAAATACCAAACCTAATATGCGGATTCTCCATCCCCTTCCAAGGGTAAATGAGATACATCAGGATGTGGACAGTAATCCAAAAGCCTATTATTTTGAACAGGCTCTGAATGGAGTCTATACGCGTCAGGCTATTGTTTGTTCACTGTTAGGAATTAAATAATAAAGGTCAGAGCAATGAAGGAAGCAAAACAAATGAGCGTCAGCGCCATTCAGAATGGAACAGTTATTGACCATGTGCCGGCCAGGAATCTCTTTAAAGTAATACAGATATTAGGTCTCGACCGGATTGATAACCAGATAACTTTCGGGACCAATCTGGAGAGCAAAAAACTTGGTCTGAAAGCAATTATCAAGATCTCCGGTGTATTTTTCGAAGATGAAGATATTAACAGGATTGCTCTTGTGGCTCCTGATGCCAAGTTAAATATTATTAAAGACTATGAAGTTGTTGAAAAGAAAGTCGTGGAAGTCCCTGATTATATTGTTGGAATAGCAAAGTGTATGAATCCAAAGTGTATAACAAACTTTGAATCTGTCACCACAAGATTCAAAGTAGTTTCAAAAAAGAATGTATCTCTGAAATGTCATTACTGTGAAAAAATAACCAACCAGGAGAATCTGCAGATAATATAGGTGGACCTATAATCACGATAATCTGACATGGCCAAGGAGATTGCTTCGTCGCTCCGCTCCTACTAATGACAACATTTCATAAATCAAATATTATCTGATACTTGTATAATTATCATAATACGTGGTGTGCAAATTTGCATGGGGACTACTAATGACAACATTTCATAAGTCAAACATTATCTGATACTTGTATGATTGTCATAAAAATTGGTGTGCAAAATTGTATAGGGACTCGCAATGACCACATGTTTTACTAACTTATGTTCTGTTTCCAACCTGAATTAACCTTACTTTTAATGTCAAGGGATCACCTTAATCTGTCATTCGATTTTACCAGCTGATCATCCTTCTTTATTCCTCTGTAAGCCAGTATTGAAAAGATCAGCATGAGAAATGGTAATGCCATTTTAACTCCTGGAACGATCTCTCCGGAATACTTTGTCATAATCAGATATGAACTATGACCGCAAGCCAGAATCAAAAAGGAGACCAATCCTATCAGAATTCCTGAAAGCCAGATCTGAACTGCCCGTTTTTTAAAGAAGAAAATAGTTATAAGTGATAATGCAGAAATAAGTATAAGAACTATTGAAAGAGGTAAAAGCTTATCAATTAATGCGAATCCTTGCGTGGTGGAGCCTTCTTCAATACCTTTAAAAGTGATCTTTATAACTGCTCCCGTTTTGTTAAAAAAACTTAAAAAACTCCCGTTAAGGAATAATAGTGATAGTAACGTTGTCAGTAACAGGTAGAGGGATTGAATTCGTTGAATCATTTTTATGAAATTTAAATATTGCCAAATTTACTTCCTTTTAATTTAAATTGGAAGCATAAATGAAAGAGTCATTTTATGAATATTTAACATTATTTTATTTTTGTCACATGTCAGCAAAATTATTATTTACATATATTTGTACGGTCTGAATGATCTGATATCAGTTTGTACCTTAATATTACACATTAAATCAACGTTTTATAACAATACATATCACTAATACTACAGTATTTTAACTATCTCATCATCAATAAAAATGAACAAAAAACTACGTACTGCCATCACTTTTCTTCTGATAATTTTCCTTGCAGGGATTGTATTTTATCCAAAATACAAACCTTTCCTGGCTAATAAAATAAAGGGAGATGGTATTGCCGGAGCACCTTTAAGACAGACTCAGCAGAAATTAAATGTCGTTGGTTATGTAATCATTCCAACACATTTAAGTGAACTTATCAACCAATCGGGAACATTGAGACCTGATGAAGAAGTTGATCTCACCTTTGAAACATCAGGAAAGATCGTGCAAATTAATCTTACAGAAGGAACCCGTGTAAAAAAGGGA
>JADGPT010000247.1 GCA_017882345.1 Bacteroidales bacterium | reverse complement strand
ATGAATATTCTCATTCTGGGATCTGGTGGCAGGGAACATACACTCACCTGGAAACTTGCCCAAAGTAAAAAGATCAACAAGATTTTTATTGGTCCGGGAAACGCCGGAACAGCTGGTTTAGGGACAAACCTGAAACTCGATCCTGAAAACTTCAATGAGGTTAAAGCTGCTGTCCGGGGAAATAAGATTGATATAGTAATTGTTGGACCTGAAGCCCCATTGACAATGGGAATTCACGATTATTTTCTGAATGACAGCACACTTAAAAATATACCATTAATTGGTCCTGACAAATCTGCTGCCCGGCTGGAAGGCAGCAAAGACTTTGCAAAAGATTTTCTCACCCGGCATAAAATTCCCACGGCTGTTTATAAAAGCTTTGATAAAACAACTTTTAAAGAGGTTCACGCTTTTTTAAGTACACTTACGCCACCGTATGTTATTAAAGCAGATGGTCTAGCCGCAGGAAAAGGCGTTGTTATAACCGATGATATTTTTGACGCTGAGAGAGAGGTAGGGGCAATGCTGAACGGGAAATTTGGCATAGCAGGCCAAAAAGTTGTAATAGAACAGTTTCTAAAGGGGATAGAACTTTCAGTTTTCATTATTACTGATGGGGTTACATATAAATTATTACCGGAGGCTAAGGATTATAAGAGGATCGGAGTAGGAGACACGGGTCTCAATACCGGGGGAATGGGAGCAGTTTCGCCTGTGCCATTCGCGGATCAGATCTTTATGAAAAAGGTGAAACAGAGAATAATTGATCCGACAATGGAAGGATTATCGGCTGATGGAATTGTATATAAAGGATTTATTTTCTTCGGTCTGATAAATGTAGAGGGAAACCCATACGTGATTGAATATAACGTCAGATTGGGTGATCCTGAATCTGAAGTAATAATACCAAGAATTAAAAGTGATCTCTTTGAACTGATTGAGGGAGTAGCTAAAGGAGATCTTGCTGAAAGAAAAATTGAAATTGATGAAAGATTTGTCACAACTGTGATGCTTGTATCAGGAGGTTATCCCGGAAATTATGAAAAGGGCAAATCTATTCATGGATTGGAGCTTACGGAAGGGAGCGTGCTGTTTCATGCAGGCACAAAGAAAGAAGCAGATAACGTTATTACTTCAGGGGGACGGGTTATTGCTGTCAGCTCCTGGGGATCTACAATGAAAGAGGCACTCACTACATCTTACAGGAACGCCGGATTGCTAAACTTCGAAGGCGGATATTATAGGACTGATATTGGATTTGATCTTTAAAACAAATGTTATTACGCATATTCAAAGGAACGGGTCCCGGAGTAATATTTCTGATAATTGTTACTCTTATTGCTATCTGGATCAGTGCGATTCTTAATCAACGGTTACACCCCAGATTTATCTATGAGGCAGAACCTATGCCTCTTTATGGCCTTCTGAAGTTCCTGATAAACAATAATCATAATCTGGGAGTAATTATTTCCTTTTTGATGGTCGCCATTACAGCATTCCTTATGGTAAATTTCAATACAACTGTTTTTTTCATAAATGAAAGGACTTTTCTTCCTGCATTATTTTATGTTTTGTTTGGCGGTCTTTTCCCTGACCATCAGCTTCTGAATCCAGTCCTTCCTGCCGCATTTTTTCTTATGCTGGCGATAATGAAAATTATGGATGGTTATCATTTAACCGGCACAGCATACAATTATTTTGATGCCGGGATTCTGATTAGTACCGGAAGTTTGTTCTACGCGAATATGATCTGGTTTGGAATTTTGGTGATAATTGGGATCGCATTGCTCAGGACTGGTAATATGAAAGAAATTATGATTTCAATATTTGGACTTTTAACGCCGTATATCATTACTTTTGGTCTGTACTACGTGATCGGGAAAGATGTGGGGGCTTTAATGAAGCTTTTAGGAGATAATCTGTTTACCAGGTCAATATTTTACCCTTTCCCATTATTGACAATAGTAGCTTTGATCTTTACCGGTGCATTAATATTTGTCAGTATTATCCTGCTGATTAAGAAAATGAATACTAAAAAGATAAAGTCGCGTAAAACATTTTCGCTGATGATATGGACCTTTTTAATATCTATGATAGTATATTTTGTACTTCCCTCGGCTTCAGTTGAAATAGTATGGCTGACAAGCATACCAGTCAGTTATTTTCTCACTCACTATTTCATATTTGTAAAAAAGAAACTTGTGCCTGAAATCTTCTTTTCCCTGTTATTTGTTTTTATTCTGCTGATACAGATATGGCACCTGAAATGAAGCGATTATTTAATCATTGATACAACTCCTACCCCTGACCCCGGTTGCCCGTCGGTGAAATCATAACTGATCTGATATAGTCCGCTTTTATGGCATTCAAAATCAATGAAAGAATATATTTTACCGGTTTTCTTATCGAATGATGAAAGGATTAGTTTGTTTGATTCATCTTTAATCGCGAGTATCAGCTTACCCTTGGAATTCTCCGCATTACACATCGTAAACCTGTATTTAGTATTTTTCCAGAGCGACATATTCGCTTTGTATCTTAAATCACTCTGGATACCGGCTTTACCAAGTTGTATTCTAAAATCCTTCAGGTATTTGGCCTTTGCACCTGTATTTATAGCACAATTACTTATGAGGGGATCCGTTACCTGTCCAAATGACAGTACCCCGAGAGTAAATAAAAAGATAAGAGTTATTATGGTTTTTTTCATACTAATTATTTAAAATTAGCCTGTTCCTGACATTCTTTGTAATTTCTATAACACCGTTTAGTTGTTCTTTCGACATGGTGACAACGCTTGTTTCAGTCTGCTTTATGGTCAAGCCTCCCTCCTTTTCCACGCTCACCGGCTCCCCCTGTGTGTAGGTAATTCTTATGTCACGATATTTATCTTTAATATTCTGCATGTCTTTGCATAAACTTGTGAATTCCGGATCTCTGTTACAATAAGGACTTATAAGAAGGAGAAGATCATTTAGAATTATTTTCTGCTCTCCGATCCTGTCACTGAGCATTTTATTGGGATATAGGTTTACAACCTGAGTTGCAAGATATTGCCCTTCTATCCATACTCCTATTATCATAAGAGCTGAAAGCTGCCCTCGATCATCGCTACGCAGATACTTATCTATCTTACTATAGGAATCGATAGAAATGAAGAGGAGAGAGTCAAGATTTGATTTATTCTTTGATAATCTTTTTATTGATTCAAAATCAAAAAATTGCCCGACTTTAATATCCTCGGCAATCTTCCTTATTGAGGAGAGAACATCGAGGGAAGATTCAGTCTTTTCGTACATATTAAGATATCCCAGATCAGCGCCAAGAATTCCCAGTTTAAGAGCTTTGTCAAAATTCGTACTTTGTTTATTGGCATCAATTGATTCTGCAAGATAGGTTTGAGAGAAAGGAACTTGCAGAGTCTGAAGAAGATTTGCAATCTCAACCGGCGATGAAATGTTTTTTGAGATATCAGCAATCGCTTCAGGACTTAGTTTCTCAGCTTCAGAAACAGGAATTGAATCCGATTGCGGGAATACGAACTCCGGAGCTTTACTTTTTGAGTTTCTGCATGAGAAACCAAAAAAAACCATGATTAGCAATAAAAATACTCTTCCTTTCATTTAGGACGATCGATAAGTTAAAACAAAAATACAAAAAAACTCATTAACAATCTATTAAAAATTTATTTTCGGAATTTTAAATTTTCGAAGAATCTGACTGCTTTGCCCAGCAGCTCAAAATAAAGTGCGAGATAAAGAAATACAGAGCTTAAAAGTACTATGGAAATGTTGAATACAAAAGTGTCGGTTTTCATCCCAAAAATATAT
>JADGPT010000246.1 GCA_017882345.1 Bacteroidales bacterium | reverse complement strand
CCCCTATACTCAGGGTGTCGGGATCTTCTACAAACAAGATTTTAACAGGTTTTCTGATTTATTCTGGAAAAAAACCAAACCCGATATGAAAAAAGAGGATGAAACAAAAATAAAAAAGAAATAATAAATGTTAAAAGCTTACCTGATAATCATAAACACTTAGGAAGAGACTAGTTCTTTATACTAATTTTACCCCCTTTCTTATTTCCCACAGAGGGGAAATGGATGCTACTCCTTCCCCCGTGGGGGCTACCCTTTATACACATCTTTTTTAAATGGGTTTTCTCTCTCTTTGCAGATGCCTCACAAACAGAGTGTTAATAAAATTATTTTATCAGCTGTTCAAAGGTATTTGGAGACCCCTCTCGCTACTAATGACAAAACTTTTAGGAGTACCATAATGGGATAAGGAGATCCTTCGCTTCGCTCAGGATGACAATGCCCTTGAGGAGCACAGGGGGGCAGAAGTGGCGATTCGCAGTTGAATTGCTTACTTAAAAATAGTTTATGCGAATCGCCACTTCTGCCCCCATAACTATCTAATTGCCATGTCATCCCGAGCGAAGCGAGGGATCTCCACTAGTCGATACAGGTCTTTGTAAATAACTTAATATTTGACATTTCGGGATGACAGTTTTTGTTTAGTGGTGAAGGTAAGAAGTGAGGAACCGAGCACGCGTGCGTGCGAGCTCACCGAAGGTAATCATATCCTTATAGACAGTAATTATAATTTGTGTGACAGTGGACGTTTAATATTGATAATGTCAAACTCAATTAAAGATGTGTATAAAGGGTAGACGAAGTAGAGAGGGGGAAAAGAAGGGGGTGAGTACACTAGTTTTTGCTTTGCATTTATACAAATAATTTGTATATTTCACATATCCTAAATTCCTGATTATGAAACAAGATACTGATTTGCGAATCATTGAGTTAGGTCTGATCTTACCACCAGCGCCAAAACCAGTCGGAGTATATAAACCTGTTCTGGTAGTTGATAAATTTCTTTATGTGTCCGGACAGGGACCCATTTTGGCTGATGGAACTATGATTAAAGGTAAGCTTGGTGCAGATCTTAATACTGCTGAAGGGAAACAGGCTGCCAGACAGGTTGGTCTGACTATGCTTTCAACTATAAAGGTACATTTTGGAGAATTAAAAAAGATAAAGCGGATAGTGAAAGTTCTGGGTTTGGTTAACAGCACTCCGGATTTCGATAGTCATCCTGCTGTCATCAACGGATTCAGCGAACTAATGTCTGAAGTTTTTGGTGAAGATAACGGTATCGGAGTAAGAAGTGCAGTCGGAGCAATTCTTCCAGCAAATATAGCTGTCGAAGTTGAAGCAATGTTTGAACTTTATTAGAAACCGGAATGGGAAAAGTTATTCCTTCAGAACTCCTCTGGTACCAGATCGATAATGTAAATGAAGTATCTTCCCCTTCTCTTCTTGTCTATCCTGACCGTATTGAAGCCAATATTAAGAAAATAATTGATATTGCCGGAAGTGTAGATCAGTTAAGGCCTCATGTCAAAACACATAAAATGTCCGAAATCATCAAATTGCAGATGAAATATGGCATTTATAAATTTAAATGTGCTACAATATCTGAAACAGAGATGGTTGCCACATGTGGAGCGACTGATATCTTACTTGCTATTCAACCTGTGGGTCCGAATATTGGAAGGTTTTTTAACTTAAAACAAGTATTCAATAAGATCAAAATTTCATGTATAGCTGATAATGAGGATGTTATAATTCAGCTTTCGAATATGGCCAGAAAAACCGGACTTGAAACCCATGTCTGGCTAGATATTAACAACGGGATGAACCGTACAGGAGTGACTCCGGGAGAAAGGGCAGTAAGGCTATATAAAAGAATCATGGATTCGCCCATGCTGGTTGCAGAAGGGCTTCATGTCTATGACGGCCATATTCATGAACCGGACTTTTTACTCCGGAAAAGAGTATGCAATGATTCATTTATACCGGTTATGAACCTGATAGAAGAGCTTAAGAGTGAAGGTATTTCACCTGTTAAGATTATTGCCGGAGGTACCCCTACATTCCCGATTCATGCCCAGAGAAAAGATGTAGAAACCAGTCCTGGAACACTTATATTATGGGATTGGGGCTATAGCAGTTCTTTCTCTGATATGGATTTTTTTCATGCTGCTGTGTTACTTACAAGGATTATAAGTAAACCGGGAAAGGATTTGTTATGCCTCGATCTTGGACATAAAGCAGTTGCATCGGAGATGCCTCAGCCACGCATTAAAATTCTTGAAATTGAGAAATATACAATTGTCAGCCATAACGAAGAACATTTGGTAATTCAGACAGCTGAGGCCGGTAAATATAAAACCGGGGATGCTCTTTATGGCATCCCATGGCACATTTGTCCAACTGTTGACAGGCACGATACTGTTTATGTTATCAATGACCATAAGGTTACAGGAGAATGGACTGTTGAAGCAAGAAAAAGAAAAATTACCCTGTAATCCAAATCTGACCAAATGTTAAAGAAGCCTTTGATTTTTGATGCTCATCTGGACCTTTCGATGAATGCCCTTGAATGGAACCGTGATCTCAGATGGAAGGTAGAAGATATACGCAAAAGCGAGGAGGGAATGACTGACAAGCCTGATAGGGCAAAAGGTACAGTTAGCCTGCCATCTATGCGCGAAGGACATATTGGTGTTTGCGTTGCCACACAGATAGGAAGGTATGTAAAACCAGGGAACAATATGCCAGGATGGAAATCACCAGAGCAGGCCTGGTCTCAGACTCAGGGTCAGCTGGCCTGGTACAAAGCTATGGAAGAGGCAGGTGAGATGGTGCAGATAAACTCTGCTGATGATCTTGAAAAACATCTTCACTTATGGGAGAATCCGCCTGAGAATGCACCAATTGGTTACATTTTAAGTCTCGAGGGGGCGGACTCTATCATTTCAATGCACCATCTGGAAAAAGCATTCAATTATGGATTACGCGCCATAGGGCCTGCTCATTATGGTCCGGGAATATATGCTCAGGGAACTGATGCCACAGGAGGGATCAGCGCTAAAGGACGTGAACTTCTGACAGAGATGGAAAGACTTGGTATAATTCTGGATGCCACCCATTTATGTGACGAAAGCTTTTGGGACACTTTGGATAAGTATCATGGACCTGTATGGGCGAGTCATAATAATTGCCGTGTTTTTGTACCACATAACAGGCAATTTTCTGACGAACAGATCACTGAACTGACAGAGCGGGATGCCATAATTGGTGTTGCACTTGATGCATGGATGATGGTTCCGGGTTGGATCAGGGGTAAATCGGACCCAAAAACCATGGGAGTATCATTGAAACTGATGATCAATAATATTGACCATATTTGTCAGCTTACCGGGAACTCATTACACGCTGGTATCGGATCGGACCTTGATGGCGCTTTTGGCAGAGAACAATGCCCTTATGACCTTGATAACATATCTGACCTTCAAAAGCTACCTGACAAACTTATTGAAATTGGCTATTCTTCTTCAGATATTCAAAATATTATGAGTAACAACTGGATTCGTTTCCTGAAGAAAAATCTGCCCGCTTCATGAGGTAACCAGGACGAAGTCCGTTAAGACATCACGACCTTACCTGTAGAGATAAACGACTCCTCTATATTCCTTACCATTATAAACAATATCATCCCAGCCTGATGCCCGGATAACATAGAAATAGACTCCCGGAGAAGCTTTTATTGATGAAAAATTCACATTCCCATCCCAACCTTTCCATTCTCTGAGTATTTCTCCCTGACCATAAAAGGAATAAACTTTCAGCCCGCTGCGACT
>JADGPT010000072.1 GCA_017882345.1 Bacteroidales bacterium | reverse complement strand
TCAAATTTAAAGCTATCTTTTAATCAGAAACAGTATGAAATGTTTAAGTTTTAGGGGTCAATTGAGTTTTATTGCTGTTTTAACTTAAACTTAGCAGAATATCTTGATGGAAGCACACCAAACTCATTTTTAAAGTGTTTCCTAAAATATTTAGGATCATTGAACCCTACCTGAAAAGCTATCTCCGAAACATTCAGTTGACTTTTTTGAAGAAGCTGAGCAGCACGTTTCAACCGAAGTGTCCTTATAAATTCCAGGGGTGGTTTTCCTGTCAGTGTGAGTATCTTTTTATAAAGAAGTGTTCTGCTCATCCCTAAATCACGGCTTAACTCTTCAACAGTAAAGTCTGCTTTTGATATGTTTTTTTCAATCAGATCAAGAGCTTTACTAATAAACTGTTCATCAAGGGAGGTTATGGTAATGTCATGTGGTTCGATTTTCAGATTATTTCTGAAAACCTGCTTTAAATTTCTCCTTAAAGTAATAAGGTTACTGATCTTGGCCTCCAGTATCTGAAAATTAAACGGTTTGATAATATAATCATCAGCGCCTGTTTCAAGGCCTTCAAATTGTTCCTCTTCTGTCGATCGTGCAGTCAGAAGTATGAGGGGAATATGACAAATATTCTTATCAGCTTTTACCCTTCGGCATAATTCTATCCCATCCATTCCCGGCATCATTATATCACTGATAATAAGATCGGGGACTATCTTCAGAATTATGGCAAGAGCTTCTTCCCCGTTTGCAGCTTCATAAACATTATATTGCTTCTGCAGGTTATCCTTGATATAAAACCGTAAATCATCATTGTCTTCTACTATCAGAAGTGTTGGTTTTTCTTCCGGGGTTTTATTTAAGTCTGTATCGTGAAACTGTGATGAAGATTTATAAGGATATTCAGAGTTATTACGACTTTGTAAATTATGTGTTACTATGGCTTTCCCGTTACCGGTGACGGTGACAGGGAGACTAACTGTAAAGCAGCTTCCCTTGCCGGGTTCACTTTCAACAGTTATCTCACCATCATGTAGTTTAACAAATTCTTTCACAAGTGATAAACCAATGCCTGATCCCTGATCACCGGAAATTGCAGAATCAACCTGGTAAAAATTAATAAACAGATTGTCAATCTTGTCCACCGGAATGCCTATCCCGGTATCCTCAACCTTGATTATAAGATGTGAAAGTTTTGCGATATCTCCATCTTTGTCAGGCTGGTTACTTGCCCGGTCAGGCAAAATAGTTACAGTTACTTTCCCGTCAACAGGGGTGAATTTGAAGGCATTGGAGAGAAGGTTGAACATTATTTTTTCCAGTTTCTCTTTATCAAACAGTGTGTTCAACTCTTTAATATCAGAACGGAAAACAAGCTGAATATGTTTCTGCTCGGACAGGTCATTAAATGAAGAAACTGCCTCTTCAATAAAGGCAACTATATTCCCCAATGAAGGATTGTATCCGAACCCCTGCACCTCCATTTTCCTGAAATCGAGCAGTTGATTAACCATAAACAACAGTCTTTTTGCATTTTGCAGGATAAGATTCAGATATTTTTCTTCCGGCTTATTTTTCCATTGAATCATCAACTTTTCTACAGGAGAGAGAATTAATGTAAGGGGTGTTCTGAATTCATGGGAAATATTTGTAAAGAATTTTATTTTCAAAGAATCAATCTCATGAATATGCAGCGATTCAATATATTCCTGTTCCAATTGCGTTTTCATTCTCTCCCGGGCCAGCGTCAGGTAACGAAGTAAGGCGAGCAAGGATAATATCAGAATGATGTAGGTAACATAAGCATACCAGCTTTTCCAGAATGGGGGAAGAATTTTTATTTTGAGGGTAATTGGTGATTCATTCCAGATGCCGTCTGAATTTGTGCCTTTTAACTTAAAAGTATAATTCCCATTCTCTAAGTTGGAAAAAGTTGCAAAGTTCTCCTTTCCTTCCGTGATGATCCATTTATCATTAAATCCTTCCATATTATAGGAATATCTGTTTTTTTCAGGGAAGAAATAATTAAGAGCAACAAAGTCAATGGTAAACGAGTTCTCCTTATATTTCAAGACAACTTTATCGGTATTGAAGATTGGCTTTTCAAGTAAAACCCTGTTATTGATTACTTCATTATACCTGACTATTTTATTATCTATTCTAAAGTTTGAAATAACCAGTTTTGAAGAGGAACTGTCTTCCTTTATTTCGAGAGGATAAAAAGCATTAAGGCCATCCGGTCCTCCAAACCAGAGTTCTCCGTCTCTTGTTTCAAGAGCAGCAGTTTCGTTAAATTCCTTTCCCTGCAAACCATCGCTCATGCCATAGTTTACAAATCGAAAAGAAAGAGAATCTTTCCCATCCGTTTTACTGACTATTAGTTTTGAGAGCCCATTTTTAGTGCTTAGCCAGAGATTTGAATTATTATCTTCCAGTATCCGGAGAACACTGTTTGAAGGTAATCCATCCGCTTCTCTGAAAACCCGGAAATTATCGTTTAGCTGGTCCATCAGGTTCAATCCATTATTTGTGCACACCCAAAACAAACCTCTGCTGTCTTTAAAAGTTGAAATAACATGGTCGTCACTAATTGAGGTTGCTGTTTCAGGAATGCTGTAATAGCATTCTGACCTGTTTTGTACGGGATCATAAAAGATCAGTCCGTGAGCAGAACTCAGCCAAAGATTATCATTCTCGTCTGTAGCAATGGAATTGATATAGTCGAAACATATAGGACTATTCTGTGTGTTAATACGTCTGAATTTACCTGTTCTGCGATCGAGGAGGTTCAAGCCGTTAGTAAGTGTGGCAATCCAGAGTTTTTTATGACTATCCTCACAGATACTCCAAACACGGTCATCCGAAATGGTGGTTAAATTGGATTCACTATGACGAAAAACTGTAAATTTCCCGTTTTCAGGATCCAGACAGTTTAATCCGCCAAAATAGGTCCCAATCCAGATTTTTTGTTCAGAATCCTCAAAAACAGATACAATAATATTACTGCTCAGACCATTAGCTTTACCCGGCTTGGAAATATAATGTGTGAAATTATTGGTTTTCCTGTCGTAGTAGTTTAAACCGCCGCCATTAGTTCCAATCAGGATATTGCCTTTAATATCCTCAGTTATGCAATCAACATCATTATTACTGAGGCTGTTAGGATCAGTCGGGTAGTTTCTGAATAACCTGAATTTTCTGACATTCTTCTTATAGAAATCAACTCCCTTCTTTGATGTTCCTATCCATACAATACCTGATTCATCGCAATATAATGAGGTAAGACCATTACTTGAAAGTGCACCTTCGGCATAGGGCAGGCTGGTAATATTGGCAAGACTAAAATCTCCCTTATCAATTATGAAAACACCATTACCGTCAGTGGTAACCCAGATGAGGTTGTCAATATCCTGGCCAATCCCGTTAATTTGCAATTTTGTGAAGACTGTTCCATATTTTTTTTGAAAATCAATATCCCAGGACTTTTCCCTGATATTGAAGAGGTAAAGACCATTCAGGTCGGCTACCCATAAAATATTTGTATTATCAACAAATAATTTTTCAATACTTGCTTTTCTGCCGTTCTCATCCCTGAAAGACTCAAATTTTTCGAACGCGTTTGAACGCTGATTGTATTTTATAATAAATCCATTTATGGTTCCGATCCAGTACGAACCGGTCTTATCATAAGTAATTGTAGTAATATTATTTATCGGAGAAGAGCACGATTGTTCATCAATCAGAATATGCCTGAAGGTGTTGCTTTTCTTATTGAAAATGAATAATCCGTTATGCGTTCCTATCAATACATTACCTTCGTGATCAGTAGCCATAGCTGTTATATATCCAACGTCCTGACATAACAGCGGGGCTGAAGGCAGTAGGTTTACCTTTCTGAATTTATAGGTCTCACAATTAAGAATACTGACGCCACCTCCCGTACCAACCCACAGATTACCATCACTGTCTTCGGTGATTGCATTTACGGCATTATCAGAGATTCCTGTTGAATCTGAAATACTCTTCTGAAAAAGCTCAAATTTGTATCCGTCAAATCTATTAAGTCCACTATTTGTGCCAAACCAGATAAATCCCTTTAAATCTTTGTAAATACATTTTATCCAATTTTCTGATAGTCCGTTATTTACATCGAGATGAGAAAATACAACCCTGTTGTCCTGCGGATATAGCAACGAGGTGATAAAAGCAGAAAAAAAAGAAACTAAAAGCACTCTCTTTATTAACTTTCTGATATATGTTTCCTGATTATTTTTTTTCTGGAAGACTAGCCTATGTATCATGGGTTTTCTCATAATCAATCATTTTGAAAATAAAAAACCGGAATGGAAGATAAATCCCTTTTGTCCTCTAAAAATACTCAAACCAATCGGATTTTGCATAGAAGCTGGTCGTCGCGACCACTTGCTACAAATGATATCCCTGCAATTATTTTTATTCTACAATCCATTCGTATATTCCGCTGGCGAAATCTTTATTTAATTTAACCTTTATTTTGACTGCTGTTGTTTTAACAGGATTAAATAATAGCGAATCCCATCCGTCCTTTGTTACTTTATACGGAGTTTTAGCGCTTACAGATTCCCATATATTTCCATTCAGGTATAGAATTTCCCATGAATCGGGTATCCTGCAACCGCCATCAGGCCCATCGTCAAACCAATAGACCTTAGTTTTAGAAATGGTTTCAGGTTTATTAAAATCATACTCAACCCATTCCAATTTGTCCTTGTCAGGCCACCAATGATAATATAAAACTGAATGATCATTCGAATTTGCCGGTTCTGCCTGATCATTTACTGCAGATAATTCTTTTGTAATTTTGCTTGCTCTTACTTTACTCCTGTTAGCAATGGTCGGAGCAGGTAATGGATGAGACGACTTAGTGGATGTAGGGAACCAGACCATCATCTGTCCTGCGCCACGATTATTCCACAAAGCATACGGAATTAGCTTTACAGGTTCTGTGCCGAGCATCACTACTTTACCATTGAGAGTCTTCTTTGTCTGAACACCGGATGTTTCAATTACCTGTGTTCCTTCAAGAAGCGAGGGTTCGAATTCAGTTGTGAAAGGAGCATCCTTTTTTATGACTAAATCCAGCACATTTCCCGTATTGTTCTCTGGCCATTCAGCACAGTAAATAACCGGACCTCTCTGAAAAGCGATTTTATCCATGTCTTCTTTTACTCTGGCGTCAGCAACAACTTTGCGGACCGGCATAGGAAACTCAACTTCAACTTTATCACCCGATTTCCATTTTCTTGAAACTAAAGCATATCCATCTGCAAGATTAAGATCAGTAACTTTCCCGTTGATAAAAATTTTTACCGGTTCAGTATCCTGGTCAGTAAATTTATAGAGCCCCCCTGGCTGAGCTTCGTTTTGAGCCCATCCGGGAATCCTGATCTTAAGAATGAACTTCCCGTTTGTCTCCGGATTAACAGTTAATTCAACCTTCCCGTCCCACGGGAAATTTGCTTTTTGAGATATCCTGACCTTTCTTTTACCAATAGTGATATCAGCTTCGTTGGAGATGAACAAATTTACATAGAGTTCTTTATCTGTCACAGCATAAATATACCCTGGAATGGCAGGAACAAACCGGGCAACATTCGAAGGGCAGCAGGCACAGCCAAACCAGGCCTGTCGTTGATGCTGTCCATTGGATTCCAGTGGATTAGGATAGAAAAATCTGTCAGCTGATAAAGACACGCCTGAAAGCATAGAATTATAAAGTGTTTTTTCGAGGATATCAATATATTTCGACTGACCATGCAGGAGAAAGAGCCTTTGATTGAAGAAAATATCGCCGATTGAGGCGCAGGTTTCACAATAAGCTGACATATTAGGCAATATATAAGGATCGGCAAATCCTTCATTCCCTCCTGTTGCTCCAATCCCCCCGGTCAGATACATTTTCCCGTAAACCAGGTTTTCCCATATTTTAGTAATTGCATTCAGATAAGCGGAATCATTTTCAATAGCAGCAATGTCTGCCATCCCGGAATACATATAAGTAGCTCTGACAGAATGCCCGACAGCTTCGGTCTGGTCAACAGGTCTCAGATTAGCCTGATTGTATGACCGTCCCTTTGGGCCTCGGATATCCAGAAAAAACCTTGCCAGATCAAGATACTTTTTATCACCGGTAACTCTGTAAAGTTTCACAAGTCCCATTTCAATTACCTGGTGACCCGGATACACCTTAATCCTGTCATAGCCAAAATCCTTGTTGACAAGGTCGGCAGATTTTAATGCTATATCAAGCAGAGTTCTTTTACCCGTGGCCTGGTAGTGTGCTACAGCAGCTTCATAGAGATGCCCCAGATTATAAAGTTCGTGGCTCAGCACTGAATCCATTTCCCATCTGTTTTTACCTGCCCACTCATGAAGTCCTTTTCCACCATGTTTCTCTGCAATTGTACGGTTGGTATAAAGATATCCGTCCGGTTCCTGAGCAAGACCTATCTTTTTTATAAGGGTATCGAGATAGACCTCAAGTTTCGGATCGGGAAATGTCTGAAGGGAATAGCTGGCTCCTTCAATTATCTTGTAAACGTCCGAATCGTCGAAAGGGTAGATTGTCTGGAATTTTCCTGTATCACGACCTGCAGCAATTTCAAAATTTTTTACTCTCCCGGTTGATTCACAAAATCCAAAGGCAATAGGAATTGTTACTGAGGCATTCTTTTTTATCCTTGGAGCCCAGAAATTATCGGTAAGTTTAACTGCGGTAAATGGCACAGGCTGAATTGGATAATCTGCAACGGAGGAAGTTTTCTTAGTACATCCGGAATACAACAGCATAATGCCTGAGATTGTAAAAACAAATCTAACTAGCTTAGTCATAGTTATTTAATTAATTTCCTACTTTAACAATCCGTCTCTCTTTCTTATGCCGCATTACCCACTAGGGGAAAGGGGGTTAATTTAATAAATATTTATTTTGTTAATTCCAGTACTACAACAGATTTCGAAGGCATATTTATAGTCAGTATTCCATCCTTCAGAGTAAATCCGTTGAAGACTGAAGGTTTTACTGTTTCGGGACTTTCAAAACTATTAAATGAACTCATTTCGCTGGCAGTCAATACTTCTCCTGTAACCTTTTTGAATGTATCGCCTATTACAGGACAAGTTACTGTGATCGATTTGTTGGGATTTAGATTTGCAAGGGAGACGTGCACTTTGCCATCTTTGTCGACAGATGCTGAAGCTGAAATTGCCGGTATCTTTTTATTCCCGAAGGTGTAATCTTCACATCTGAGGTCAAGATTCAGGAGTTTTGCCTCCTGATGGACCCTGAACATTCTGAAGACGTGATAGGTTGGTGTAAGAACCATTTTATCTTCCTTTGTAAGTATGACAGATTGCAGGACATTTACCATCTGCGCAAGATTCGCCACCTTTACTCTGTCGGCATGCTGATTAAAAATGTTCAGATGAATTGCTGCTGTAATTGCGTCGCGCATTGAATTCTGCTGATAAAGGAAGCCGGGGTTGGTTCCAGATTCTACATTGAACCAATTGCCCCATTCATCAACCACTAGTCCTTTTGTTTTCTGAGGATCGTAACGGTCCATTATAGCCGAATGCCCTTTAATAATAAAGTCCATCTGGAGATTCAACCGCATCGTTTCAAACCATTCTCTCTCATCGAATTTAGTTGCGGATCCTTTGAAACCCCATCCATCAACTATAGAATAATAATGAATAGATAATCCCTGAAACATTGCACGGGTTCCCTGATCTTTCATCAATGTTTCTGTCCAACCAAAATTATAATCGGAAGGACCACAGGCAACACGGTAAAGCTGATTACCGGCATAATTGCCAAGGAAAGTTGAGTATTGTTTCATTGTGTTTGCATAAAACTCATCTGTCATGTTTCCACCACAGCCCCAGTTTTCATTACCTATGGCAAAATATTTTACTTTCCATGGTTCTTCCCGTCCGTTTTCTTTACGCAGGATAGTCATGGGGCTTACAGAGTTAGAGGTAAGATATTCAATCCAGTCAGCCATCTCTTTAACCGAACCTGATCCTACATTTCCGTTAATATATGCATCGCAGCCAAGCAGTTCAGTCAGTTTCATAAACTCGTGAGTACCAAAAGAATTGTCCTCAGTTACTCCACCCCAGTTGGTATTAACAATAGAAGCTCTTTTCCCTTTCGGACCTATACCATCTTTCCAGTGGTAGGTATCTGCAAAACAACCTCCGGGCCAACGGAGGTTAGGTACTTTAATCTCACGGAGGGCAAAGAGAACATCATTTCTGATACCATATGTATTTGGTATCTTTGAATCTAGACCCACCCATAGACCACCATAGATACAGGTTCCCAGGTGCTCTGAGAAATGTCCATAAATATCCTTACTGATAACCGGGCCCTGATGATTTGTAACTATCACCAGCTGGTTAACGGATACGAGGTTTTCTTTTTGTGCCATTGCTCCGGTTGCAGCCAGAAAAATCAAAATGAAGAGAGAAATAGTTAATTTTTTCATATAATATTATTAATTAAGGGCACCTCGAAAAACTACTTTTTTTGATGCCATTGTTCAACCCAAATATATATTTTAGTTTTGTAAAAATCTAATTTTACCTCTCCCTTATTTTTTATTTAATTAAATATCAGGTGCTTACAAAAGTATCTCTTTCACGTCCGGGTATACACCTGCCTACGCTACTTACCGGCAGGCAGGCGGCGACAATAGAGTCATGCATGGTGTTTTCTACGAAACCGAAGTTATCCGGCTATTTTTTGATGGTTCTACAACCAAAAATACGTCCGGCTGTTCTATCATAATTAGCTTCTACCCTCACATTCACTGTCGATTTTCCTTCAATTATGCCTGCCGGTATCGCATATTCCAGATCGTAGAATTTACCTGCTTCATCACCTTTCCATTCAACTGTAGCGATCAGAATTCCATCCATTTTCACATCAAACTTGCGGTTTTTATCATCCCCAATATAGGTCAGCAACAAGCTGTTATTTATGCCAGGTTGCACCTTCATATCAAACGAGAAATAATTCCCGGACCTTGCTTCGCGTCCTGTGCGACCCAGGGCTTCATCTATATAAGATTTTTCGCTCGCCTTCAGATTATGGTCGCGTTCAGGCTGCATCTGGCCAACCCTGAAATTATCAATGGTACTGTTCTCAATTGCCTGTTGGCGTTTCTTTTCAGCTTCATAGTCAGCCTGCCGTGCAACCCATTCATCCTGGGTAAAAAAATCAAAATATACACTGTAAAATTCATTATATGTTTTATAGAATGGTTTCAATTCCGGATCAAAAGGCTTGCCCACTCCCTTTACTTTAAATTCCAGTTTCTTATTCTCAACCGGCTTGATCCAGTTGCTTACATTGTGGTCGTCGGTTAATAGTACTGGTATTCCTACAACTGGATCGGGAGCGACCTTCCCCATTTGACCTGCGAGGACAACAGGTCCATAAAGTATCGCAACGCGGTTTGGATTGTCAGGCATACTCTCGGTATGCAATTTCATTGGAACGATCATTTCAACAACATCACCTGATTTCCACCTGCGGTCAACAACCAGGAATCCTCCTTCATTGCTCTTTGCTTTTACAATTTTCCCGTTAACTCTAATCGCTACTTCATTGTTGGCCCATTTGGGGTTCCTCAGATACAGCGGAAACTTAACCGGTGATTTAACCGTAAAACTTAAGGTGATCCTGTTATCCTCAGGGAATGCGGTTTCCTGTTTCACAATAATGCCTTTTCCCTTCCAGTCAAGGACTGAAGGAATAAACAGGTTTACATAAAGCCCTCCATCTTTTGCCTGGTAATAAATACTTTCAACATATTTACTGTGGTTCTCCATCCCGGTGCCCACACAACAAGTGAATGTTTCAAATTTATCGCTGAATTGCTTTTGGGTACCCATGCGCAGAGGAACAAAATAGCACATCATGCCATTGGTTGGATTTTGCGAAGCAAGGATGTGATTATATAAGGCTCTTTCGTAGTAATCGGCCAGTTCCTGATCCGGAGCCATGCAAAACAGGTGCATGGTAAGTTTCAGCATATTATATGTATTGCAGGTTTCACATGTGTTGTCACTTAAGCGATCATTCAGCTTATCTTCTTCGCCACAGTATTCATAACTACTATTGCCGCCAATAACATAAGAATGGTGATGCACCATTGTCTTCCAGAAAAAGGAAGCAATTGTTTTATCTGACGTTGTATTTGTGAGTTCATAACTGCGCGCTGCACCTATTGCTTTCGGCACGTTTGTATTGGAGTGTTTGCCTGGCATAGGATCAATTTCCTCAGCCAATTTCCCCATCACGAATTCATCATTAAATTTTCGGGACAAATCCAGGTATTTCCTGTTGCCGGTTATTGCATAAATGTTTACAAGAACGTCATTCATACCGCCATATTCGCAATTCAACATCTGTAACCGTTGTTCTTCGGTCAGGTTTTTCATGGTTTCAGCCGTCCAGTCTGCCATCTTTACTACAACCTGCAATGCTTTTTCGTTATCGCAATACAGATAAGCATCAACCAATCCGGCCATTAGTTTATGTACAGTGTACCACGGAGACCAACCTCCATTAAGATCAAATCCTCCCGTTTTAATAATTCCCTTTGCTACGTTGCCGAATATGGAATCTTCTCCGGGTATTGCACCAACATAGCCGGTTTTTCGGGCCGTTTGGCATCTTTCCAATTCATCGACAATATAATCGGCCCGTTTTTTAAATTCAGGATTGCCTGAAGTAACGTTAAATATTGAAATAGCCGATAAATAATGACCAAGGGTATGACCCGACAGTCCCTCGCTTTCCCAGCCTCCGTAAACATTGCCATTGATTGGCAGGTCGGCATTTTTGTAAAACCGGTGCAATAATCTATTCGGCTCAATTTCAAGCAGATATGCAGCATCTTTATCCATAGCATTTTTAAACGGACTCCCTTCAAGCAATTTAACATCCTGAAGATTGAATGCAAAAGCTTTCAAATCAATAACAGGAGCAATTTTCATTTTCGGATCGTTTTTTCGTGGGACATACGTCTGAGCCTGAAGAGAAGTAGCCATGATAGCAATGAATGAAAAAAACAGTAGCTTTTTCATTTTGAATATTTAATTAATAAAAATGTTTTTCAAGCCTAAGGTATTTTTACCCGGAAATTCCCCGCTGCAATAACTTTCCACTCCTCCGGAGCTGTACCTGTCTCTTTAATATGCTTGTTTTCTTAGCGGGTATTCCGTCCATTTTCAATCATCGATCCTAATTCTTTATATTTCCTGAACAGAGTTTCGTATTTCTTTGCTCTTACCGGGTCAGGATGGTACTCCTTTTCAAAACCTCCACCCATCGCTTTCTGAGCAGCTGGAATGTCTTTATAAACGCCAGCTACAACCGATGCTGCCATCGCTGATCCCAGGGCGCAGGTTTGTTCCGAGGCTGCAACTTTTATAGGCATATTGAGAACATCTGAGACTACCTGCATTACAAAAGGATTCTTTTTTGCAACACCTCCGATAGCTATTACCCCGTCTATACGGATCCCTTCGGATATAAAACGCTCGTTAATCATTTTCGAACCGAAAGCTGTTGCCTCAACAAGCGCTTTAAATATCCTGGGCGCATCGGACCCCAGTGATAACCCGGTAATTGCTCCTTTAAGCTCCTGATTTGCATCCGGAGTCCGTCTTCCGTTCATCCAGTCCAGGGCAATGACTGATGTCTCTTCAACAGTAAGCGATTCAGCCTGTTTGCTTAATTCTGCAATTATCCTGTCAGCAGTTTCGTCTTTGATCTTTTTCCTCGATTTTTCATCCAGCCAGGTCATCTCTGATATGATGTTGGTTACTGGCCACATTAATAATTGGCCAAACCACGCATAAATATCTCCAAAGGCTGACTGTCCTGCTTCGAGACCAAGCATCCCGGGGATTATTGATCCGTCAACCTGTCCGCAAATGCCAGCGATCAGCTTATTTCCCATTTCTCCCATTGGCGCTACAATCATGTCGCAAGTGGAAGTTCCCATAACTTTAACAAGATAGTATGGTTTTATCTCTCCTCCGACAGCGCCAGTGTGTGCGTCAAAAGTACCTGCGCCAATCTTCACATCAGTTGAGAGGCCGAGTTTTTTTGCCCATTCGGCTGACAGATTTCCAACCTCAGTATCACAGGTATACGTTTTGCTGAATAGCCTTGCTCTGAGGCCAGAAAGGACCGGATCAAGTTTTGCGAGAAATTTTTCGTCAGGCAAACCATTGAAGTCATCATGCCACATTGCTTTATGTCCTGCTGCACATCGGCTTCTTTTCAGCTGAAGAGGATTTGTTTTCCCTGTCAGTAAAGCTGGTATCCAGTCGCAGTGTTCAACCCATGACCAGGCATTTTTCCTTACGGCATCACTATGACGAAGCACATGTAGAATTTTGGCCCAGAACCATTCTGATGAATAAATCCCTCCTTCGAATTTAGTAAAGTCCAACCCACCCCATGTCTTCGCAAGGTTGTTGATCTCAGCGGCTTCCTTAACGGCAGTATGATCTTTCCAAAGTACAAACATGGCATCAGGATTATTTTCATAACCCTGCTTCATTGATAGAGGAATTCCTTCCTTATCGACTGCCACAGGAGTAGATCCTGTAGTGTCAACAGTTATTCCCACAATATTATTTACATCTTCCGGATTCAATCCGGCAAGAGCTCCCTTAACAGAATGTTCAAGGCCTTCAATATAATCAAGAGGGTGTTGACGAAACTGATTGACTGCAGGATCACAAAAAAGACCTTTCTTCCACCTCGGGTACTCAAATACAGATGTTCCGGTTATTTTACCATTGGTGGTATCAACAACTACTGATCGAACTGAGTCGGTACCATAATCAATCCCGATTACAAATTTTTTTGCCATATCATAATTTTCTAGTTTTCCTCTGAATTACCTTGTCCATAATAAGCATCAGTTCCATGTTTTCTTTTAAAATGTTTATCAAGCAGGAATTTGCTGATCGGTTCTTTTTTGCCGAGCAGAACAGTATAAAATGCCATTTTGGCAATCTCTTCAAGAGCTACGGCATTATATACAGCATTTTCAACATCGCTTCCCCAGCAAAACGGCCCATGACCGTTAACCAGCACGGAGGGTACAGTCAATGGATTTACGGTTCCCATTTTTTCGATTATAATTTTTCCTGTATTTATTTCATAATCATTATCCGTTTCCTTCTGAGTAAGTAATCTGGTACATGGAACTTCTCCATAAAAGTGGTCAGCATGTGTAGTTCCATAAGGAGGGATTGCCCTTCCTGCCTGTGCCCACGATGTTGCATAAGATGAATGAGTATGTACCACTCCTCCCAATGACCCATAGGCTCTATATAAAAGCAGATGAGTGGGGGTATCAGTTGAAGGTTTATATTTCCCTTCCAGAACCTTTCCCTCCTGATCAATCACAACCATATCTTCAGGCTTCATAGATTCATAGCTCACACCTGACGGTTTAATCACTATAAGTCCACTTTCCTTATCTCTTCCGCTTACATTTCCCCAGGTATGAATTACGAGTCCATGGCTGACAAGGTCAAGATTGGCCTTAAATACAATGTTTTTTAATTCTTTGAGCATATTTTTTAACTTTAGACATTAATTTTTAGTTGACATCGAGATTGAAATAGAACCCATTTTGTTTTAATCTCTTATATGTATCCTCATTAAACTTGTAATAATAAGCTCCTTTTTTTGAAGTCTCCCGTTCTTTTTCATCGAGTTTTTCAAGAATTCCCATTGATAATATTTTTTTCCTGAAATTCCTCTTATCTATTTTTTTCTGGTAAATGGCTTCATAAAGATCCTGAAGCTGAACAAGTGTGAATTTTTCAGGTAACAACTCAAAGCCGACGGGTTTGATTTTAATCTGACTCTTCAGATCTTTAAGCGCACGATCGACCATAGCAGGGTGGTCAAAGATCAAATCAGGCAATCTCGCGATTGATCTCCAGTGTGCTCCATTCTGTTGGGTAAGTTCTTTATTGATATCTCTGATCGCGATAAGAGCAAAATATGCAGTGGAGATCACCCTGGCTCCAGGGTCCCTGTCAGTTTCTCCATAAGAATAAGATTGCTTCATGTAAACAGACTCCAGTCCTGTGAGTTTACGTAGTATTCTGCAAGCTGCCTGATCAATACTTTCATTTTCGTCAACGAAACCACCCTCCAGTGACCATCTGCCCTTCGCGGGATCAAAACTCCGTTTAATAAGAAGAATCT
>JADGPT010000071.1 GCA_017882345.1 Bacteroidales bacterium | reverse complement strand
GGATAAATAAACAGAAACTGTCTCCATGAAGAATAAATATTCGATTTCTCATAAACCACAAAAACAAGTGGAAAAACAATTGTGAAAATTACAAACCCGATCAGAAGCTTTTTTTGCGCATTTCCTCCTTTTCCTGAAAAAATACTAAGTAATACCAATCCGGTTAAAATTATGATTGGAAAAGTTATTAGCATTGATTTGGGCAGATAGTACCATGGCATATAATCAGACCATTCGACTTTGCCTTCAAATATCTGTCGGAATGTACTCGGGAAATGAGCCATTACACTATATGATTCGACTACGTTCTTAACAGGTCCATGCAGGGCATACGGCCACAATAAAATGCTTAAGAACCAGGAAATAACAGTAATGCAACAGATCCATAAAAACTTTGTCCTTATTTCAATAGAATCAATTTTATTTTCTCTCAGATATTTATAAAGATAAAATATAAAAAAGAAAAAGAAAAGGTAACAAAGCAATAACAGCCCTCCTGCTCTTATACTGATCAAAAAAGCGATACTGGCTGTCAGTAATATTATATCAATGTAAGAATTTTTTCTGCCGGAAATCAGAAATTTGAGAGTGAAAAAAATACTTGAAATATAGGCAAGTGCAAATGGTATGTCTTTCAGGTTATTCTGGGTATGACCCATGAACGTCGGGGAAACAGCAAACAGGATAAGGACGAGGATTCCTGCCTTATAGTCTGCCAGCCATACAGCAAAAAGTGCCGTTATAAAGATTGTAAGCCACCCTGCGAGGGAACTCATAAGATGCCGGAATCCGTAAACATTCTCAATCTTAAACCATTTGATCAGAATTGTTACTATGTCATCATACGACTGGCCATAGTATTTAAGATTAGTAACGGGGGTATTCAGGGCAGACTGATCTTGCCCATGAGATGCAAAATAGTTATAAACTGATACGGATTGATTATAATGCAGTACTTCATCACATGAGATGCCTGCATTTTTGCTTAGAAGAAGCATCAGAACCAGAAGGAATGCAGAGGAAAAATTAAAGATATATTTTAATCTTATTACATTCATCATTTTTCAGGACCGCCATCATAAAACTTCTTGACAAAATATACAGGACGGTTTTGTGATTCTTTATAGTTTCTATAAACATATTCGCCCATGATCCCCAAAAAAATTAATTGTATAGAACCAAGAAAATAGATACTGAGCAGGGTTGATGACCATCCTATTATGGCAAATCCATAAGCCTTCGCTATTAATACATAGATTCCGGCAGCCATGAAAACAAATGCTCCTAACGACCCGAGTATCAGGCAGAAGCGTATCGGGAATCTTGAAAATGAAAAAATCGCATCTGAAGCCAGAACAATCAGTTTACTAATGCTCATTTTTGGATTTCCTTTAAAACGGTCGTCTCTTACAAATTCGATATATCCCTGCCTGAATCCGATAAAGGTACGGAGGCCGGGAAGATATCTGACTTTTTCTTTCATAGAAAGCAGTGCATCAACAGCTTCCCGCTTCATCATGGAATAATTCCCTGAATTCTCCATGTTTTTTATTTCACCTATATATTTAAATAAAAGGTGGAATATAACTGCATAATGATCCCGGCCATTTTTGCCTTTTCTACCTGTTCTTTTTCCACTTACAACATCATAATCTTCCACACTGATCTTTCTATACATTTCAGCGAGAAGCTCAGGAGGATCCTGAAGGTCACCGTCCATCATAGCAACCACGTCACCTTTAGAATGTTCCAGCCCTGCAGTATAAGCCGCCTGATGGCCAAAATTCTTTGATAATGACAGGATTTTAATATTGCAGTTTTTTTTCTGACAGGACAGTATTCTTTCAAGACTATGATCTGTGCTTCCATCATCAACAAAGATTACCTCATATTCCAGTATAAATGATTCAATTGATGAAATCGTCCTTTTAACCAATTCATCAATCAATTTCTCCTCGTTAAATATTGGTATTACCAGTGAAAGCATAATTTTTATTTTACCCTCCCTAAATGGGATGGATTTTATAAGATATTGTATTTAAGCCACTTACCTCATTTTGGGGGAGGCTGTGATAGGGTTATTTCTTTAGTCTTGTAAGTGCAAATTCCGCTTCATCCTTTAGCTCAGCATTTGATACAAGATCCTTAATAGCCGGAACAGAATAATCTGAACCCATCCAGCTTAGTTCACGAAGTAAAAGTTTCTTTGCATCAACCGTTGTTTCTTTACCGACAAGAACTTTTACCATCATCTTCTCCAGGTTCAACAAACCTTGTTCATCTCCTGCCATAGAACGGATTTTGCTTTGAATGCAGCTTAAATTTTTTGTGCTTTTTGTAATATCGTAACTACTAATATTTGCAAAAGCTTCTTCAAGAGTCATTTCTTTAAAGCCGGGACGTAGCACAACTCCCGCGGCGCTTGGAAAATCCCATGGCACCTTCTGTGTTACATCACCGGTAACAGCCCATTCCGCGCCTCTTTGTAAAGTTGTAATAAAACCAACACACTGCATAGCCGGACCACCACCTTCATCAGCGTGTCCCATTGCAGTATGAAAAATTCTCCCTTTACCAAAAGTAATTGTCATAAGCATGGGTTCATCCCTCATTGTACCTCCTCCGGCAGCACTATCAGCAAAAGCTGTTGCAAGAATTTGCATATTCTTAGCGGGTCCGCGAAGCTGACTGTACAATTCATCTGTGCCATGCAGCCAGCGTACAGGAAGTCCCCGGGTTATAGGGTGATCAGTAATTCTGGTCCTGACTAAATATTCTCTCCTTTTACCGTGAGAGCCACCGGTACCGGCAGAAGTATCCGTAACAAGTTTATCATTCTTATAATAAACATAAGGACCATCTTTCTGATTACGGTCACCCCATCCGCCTAGTCCCGTCATTTCATTATACTCCTTCCATGCCGGAAAAGAATTGTTTGCAGCATGGTAGAAAACTACTCCCCCTCCGTTTTTTACGAACTCAACAAAAGCGTTATTAGTTTTTTCTGACCATGAGTCGCCATTGTAGTCGACTACGACCAGCTTATATTTCGAAAAATCGGGATCGAAAGCCTTCATATCACCACCTTTATCGGGTGTAGTCATAATTACTGCAGAAAACAAACCAGTCTCGTCCAGAATCTGTTTCAGAATAGGAGAACTGGCTTTCCAGTTATGATTATTCTGACCCGTAATTATTAATGTTTTATAGACAGTCTCATTTTTACAGGCAGAAAAAAAGGTTAATAAGCCTGCAGCAACTATAAGAAGTAAATATTGTTTTTTCATGTCGTATTTGATTAAATTGTTGGTAATGTCCATGGTTGACGATAAGGACGACTCAGCAGACCTGAGGCTCTCGGATTGCCGATTATCTCTTCTTTGTCCGGATCCCATTTAATTGTCTGTCCAGTGGTCATGGCAATTTCACCAAGTAAGGCGACTGATATTGCCCTGTAAGCAACTTCAACAGGAGCAATTGTCGGTTTTCCGGAACGTACGCAATCAATAAAATTCTGCCAATGGTTTTCGCTCTTATATAAATGGATCTCATTTTCTCCAATTACCTCATTCAGGATTTTTGGATCAGAAGCTGAAATAACGTCTCCGCGGTCAACATGAACCCAGCCCAGATCTCCATGCCATGTGGTTCCCATGCCTAATGGAAGCCTGGATGCATTCGCTACACGCATTTCAATTCCATTTCCATATTTGCAAAGAAAATCATACTCCACGGGAACATTAAAAATTCCTTCAACCGGGTAAACACCTGCTCCGGAAATTTCAACTGGTCCGGTATGTTCAAGTCCTGCTCCCCAGTTGGCAATATCAATATGATGCCCGGCCCAGTCAGTTAGCTGACCACCGGAATAATCGAGAATCCATCGCCAGTCCCAATGTGAAACACCACGATATGGTACTTTTAATGCCGGTCCGAGCCACATTTCCCAGTTAAGTTCAGAAGGAACCTGTTGAACAGGAGGTGTACCTATACCTTTACTTCCATCGGGAAGTCCTACTTCAATGTACTTTACTTTTCCTACCCTCCCATTGATAGCAAGTTCTGCTCCACGGTGGAAATTGGCCACTGAGCGCTGCCAGCTACCAGTCTGCCAGATAATATTGTTTCTCTTTACGGCACTTACAATAGTCTGACCATCTTTTATGGTACGGCATATTGGTTTCTCTCCATAAACATTTAATTTTTTGTTGGCAGCAGCTGAATATATAATTCCATGCCAATGATCCGGAAGAGCAATAGATACAGCATCGAGCTTCTCCTTCTCAAGAAATTCCCGGTAGTCGCTATATGTCCGGCAGTTTTTATTATTATTGGCCAGATCGACAGTCTCTTTGGCTTTTGCCAGATGAAGAGTATCCACATCACAGACAGCAACAAATTGTACAGCATCTTTGAGCTTAAGAAAATCTCTCATGTTGCTCATACCTTGCGATCCGACGCCTATTGAACCAATAACAATCCTATCGCTTGGAGCAATTTTTCTTCCCATCCCAAAAGCTGATGAAGGAATAATCTGGGGAAGCACAATAGCACCTGCAACAAGTGCAGCTGAACGTTTTACGAAATCTCTTCTTGATGATTTGTTTGCCATAATAAATTATTTTAAATTATGTCGGAATATAATGGTCAATATATTAAATAGTCACAGGAGTGCCGGGGATAGGTGTTTCGAATACCATATCAACAGGACCCATTTCAATTTTTGAAGGACCCAGTTTCATATCGGATTTGAATATCTCATCCCATGTAATCAGACGACCGGTATAGGCAGCAGTCCTTCCCATTATTGCCGTCAATGTTGAAATAGCAGTCCGTTCTGCTTCATTTACATAATTTCCCGTTCGTATAGCATGAACAAGATGCATGTGTTCCTGTACATAAGGAGGGATCTTAACTGCATTCGTTGCGTTTCCGTTTTCATCTTTCGGATATTCAAATTGCCACTTTATGTTGCCTTTGAGATCCCAAATTGTGTTATTACAGTTGGTATAACCTTCGGTTCCCATAATAAGCTCGCCGGTACTATTTGAACAACTGTCGATCTGACGGCACATACTATGTGAGCTTACACCTGTACCATAATCAAAGTCGATACTGAAGAAGTCATACTGATCACCGGTAACCCTTCTTGCCCGGCCTCCGTATCCGATTGCTTTTTCAGGGTGTTTACCCATGAACCAGTTTATTACATCGATATTATGTACGTGTGTATCAAGAATATGATCACCACATAGCCAGCAGAAATTGTTCCAGTTACGGATCATATATTCCATATCATTCCATCCTTTTTCCCGTTCACGGAACCATACATGATCCTGATTCCAGAAAGCTTTACCTGAGGTGATTGTTCCAATTGCACCCCCAACGACCTTTTTGTATGTTTCTATATAATCTTCCTGATGACGTCTTTGTGTACCTGTTACAACACACAATCCAATAGCTGCAGCTTTTTTTGCAGTAGTTATTACCGACCTGATACCAACAGGATCAACGGCTATGGGTTTTTCCAGAAATGCATGTTTATTATTTGCTACAGCCTCAAGAAAATGTTCTGGACGGAAATGTGGTGGTGTAGCCAGAATAACAACATCCACTTCGGGAAGTGCCATCAGTTTTTTATACCCGTCAAATCCTACAAAACAGTTTTCTGCCGGAATCGGCAGTTTGAAGGATGCAAATCTCTCGCGGCATGCATCAATTTTATCCTGAAATACATCGGCAAGAGCAATGATCTCCAGATCAGGACCTGCACTGATAAAATTTATTGCGGCTCCGGTACCTCTTGCTCCTGCTCCAACCAGACCTGCTCTGAGTTTCTTGCCTTTGGGGGCTCCATTCAATATTGGAGGAAGACCGAGCGCTTCAATATCCGGTTTCCTTTTACATGCCGAAATAAAAGCTCCTGCGCCTGCTAATCCAATACCTGCAAGAGCCGTTTTACCAATGAATTTTCTTCTGTCAATATTCTGCATCTGTTTTCTGTTAAAATTCTCTTTTCATTTTCCTGTTATGCTATCAGTCTCACATACAACCCTGAATCCTACGTCGATACAATCGGAATACCACCAAATACTTTTTGGCATCTGGGGATCGGTCACCAGCCATGCTTTTGTTTTAGTGAAATCACGCGATGCACTTCGCACATCCCTTGCATCACTTTTAAACGAACCTCCCCGTATAACATGTTCCTGTCCGCTGGCAGGTCCTGCTGGATTTACAACTTCTGTAGAATAGGTTTTATAGGTATCAGGAGAATAGAAATCGAGACAAAACTCTGCAACGTTTCCAGACATGTTTTTCAAACCGAATGGATTTGCTTTAACCGATTGAGGTTCTTTTGTCATTGAATAACTATTCACTTTATAAACAACTCTCGATGCAATTACGGCTGTATCGGTGCCAAAAATTTTCTTTAACAAGCCTGAAGAGGTGAAATCTTTCGGATTTCCAATAAAATAATAAGGGGTTTCAGTTCCTGCCCTGCAGGCATATTCCCATTCAGCTTCAGTAGGCAATCTGTACTTTTTACCTGTAACTTTCGATAGCCACTGGCAATAAACATAGGCAGCATGCCACGACATAGTAATTGCTGGTCTGGAACCTTTTCCCCAACCCTGATCAGGAGCGCCCCATGGAGGTGTTGCACCGCTGATAGCATCCACGTTCTTTTTAGTAACAACCTGTCCTTCCGTTCTTCCCTGAGACCCGGTTGCTCTGAAGAAAGCCATATATTCATCCCAGGTCACTTCTGTACTGGCTATCCAGAATTTCGACAGAGTCACTTTCCGTAAAGGACCTTCGTCTGCATTACGAAGTGGTTCATTGTCAGGACTTCCCATAGTATATTTTCCTCCCGGAATTGCTACCATATCAAATGATACATTGGTTCCGGGTATTTTCTCATTGAAATTTTCAAATTTCTCAACCCTGGCAGATTCAGTATAGGCAGCCTGATTCACAGTTATTGTAACTCCAAAACTTGTATTATGGGCATGAAGTGCATTTCTGTCATAATGGCCAATGTTAAGATGACAGTTTATACAGGTTAATGGCTCTTTACTGGTTGTATAGAAAAGGTGAGCGTTACCGCCGTCTACGGATAATTTTACAGGGAAAAGGTTCTGATGACATTGGAGACATGATTTCTCATACACGAATTCTTTAGCATTCTCGAGTAATTTTTTCTCCTGCCAGTTAATCTTTGCACTGTCCTTGAAGTAAAATCCATAGACATCTTTGAACCCATGTTTTGCTTTTGCAAAAAGGTATCCATGCCCATCAGGAGGGAGATGACAATCAACACAATGTACAATGCTTCCTGTGCGATTATTATAATGAGCTGACATTTTCCAGCTCTGATCAGCTAAAGGATGAATATGACATGAAACACAATATTTATCGGAAGAAGTATAAGATAACACTGCTTTACCCGATTTCAGGAATATAAGAGTTATTAAAATTCCAATAATAATAAACCCGGCTTTTGTCCTGTGTTTGACAAAAGTCTTAACCCCATGATTATTTACATCCATTTTCCCGGAGAAGATTCAATTAAAACTTGCTAAAGTTAAATTTTTATCTGCTTCCCGGTAAAAAAAAGTTACTTTTTCTATTAAATTATTTCTTTGAACCAACAATTATGATCCATAAATCCGTTAACCCTGCCGACCGGTGTCAGCCGGCGGGCTTCGCGGTTTAAAAGGTTTATTCAGAATCTCTTAATATATGCGTGGCAATATGGCGTTTTCCCGTTTTTGAAATAATAATCCTGGTGGTAAGCTTCAGCCGGATAGAACTCTGAAGCTTTAGTTACTAAAGTAGCAATTTTAAACCCCTTGGATTTCAATATATTAAGATCGTTTTCCGCTATGTTTTTCTGATCATCATTCATATAAAATATTTCAGATCTGTACTGATCACCAATATCCGGGCCCTGTCCTCCAGACTGAGTCGGATCGTGAATTTCAAGGAAAAGCTTAAGCAGCTTGTCATAAGAAGTTTTTTGAGGATCATAGACTACTTTAACAGCTTCTGCATGTCCGGTATTACCTGTACAGACCTGTTGATAAGTTGGATTTTTTACAGTTCCTCCTGTATAACCAGAAGTAACTGAAATTACTCCGGGGGCTTTCTGCAGGAAATATTCAACACCCCAGAAACATCCACCGGCAAAAATTGCTGTCCCGTATCTTCCTGATTCAAGCAAAGCCGCTGGTACAAACTCGAGAGATATAGAATTTACACAATGACGTACATTTTTAGCAGTTAAGCGCTCTCCGGTAAAAACATGTCCCAGATGAGCTCCGCAGTTAGCACATTCGATTTCAGTTCTTAGGCCGTCAGGGTCAGGAATTCTTTTAACAGCGCCCTTTATTTCATTATCAAAACTTGGCCATCCACAGTCTGATTCAAATTTATCGGACGAATAATAGAGTGCCGCACCACACTTTTTACAGATATAGGTACCTTTATCCTTATAATTAGTATACTTCCCGGTAAATGGAGTTTCAGTACCTTTATTATTTATTACTGATGACTCAGCTTTGTTGAGATCATAGAATTTTAATATTTCCTGTGAAAATGAATTTTCGCTCATAGTGGCAAAATAGATTATGAATGTTATTACAACAATTTTTGTGTTCATGTATAATTTTTTAAACGCTTTTATTAAGAAACAAATACCAGTTAAAAATGTTGACTTGTATATTATTTTACTGAATTGTATGTTCCTGAAAATATTATTTTGGACATATAGATTGTTTTTACAATGAAAATTATATTTTTGTACATTATAATTATAGAATCAATATGAAAAAAATTGCTGTTATCCTTCTTTTTACATTTGTCACTGCGATTGTTGCAAGTTCATGCAATAAGAAGGAATGCCCTGCTTATTCCAAAGGGCATTCCAACATAAATACTGAGCAGACAGGGAAGAATGTCTGAATTCCGTATTGCTCTTTTGAGTCATCCTATTTTATAAGTTAGCATAAAAAATGAAAAAGCTGCTTATACCAGCGGTATTAATTTTATTTGGTGCAATAACGTTGTACGCGCAGGGTGAATTAAATGAGCAACAGAAAATCTTTTTCCGTAACGAAAGATCATTTGGCATTCTTCTTAATACTGACGGTATAGGAATCAGCTACCGCGAGGCTAAAAGAATTGATTATCGTAATAAGCGTTTGCTTGAGATTGACGCAGGAACACTGAAACACCCTAAAGAATATAAACAGTCCAGTTCTTACACACAGGCTGGTTCATTTGTTTTTGGTAAGCTTAATTCAACTTTTTACCTGAGAGCAGGCATCGGTCATCAGCATGAACTGTTCAAAAAAGCCGATCTCGGTGGAATTGCAGTCAGGTATTTCTTTTCCGCGGGTCCTGTTTTGGCAATCTACAAACCTATCTATTATAAAGTCTTGTATCTGAAATCTTCTACTGAATACGAATTGAGAGACGAGAAATTTGATGCTTCAATTGCCATACCTCAGGATATTTATAGCAAAGCTTCCTTTACAAAAGGACTAAATGAAATAAAGGTAATGCCTGGAATATATGCTAAGGCAGGATTCAATTTTGAATATAGCAAAGAGGATAAAATAATTCATGCAATTGAACTTGGGGCCCAGGTCAATGCTTTTCCAATAAAGATACCAATAATGGCCGGGACTGATAATAAAGCTCTGTTTTTTTCACTATTTGTGAGTTATAGGTTCGGATTGATATTAGATCCACTTGATCCTGAATCAAATAAACTTTCAAACATCTTCAGGAGAAAAAAGAATAATTGATCTTTTTAGCTCTTGCCTTTACAGAGGAAAATACTATTTTTGTGAGTCAATTTATTAACTAATTAATGAAACAGATATGTCAAAGATTAAAGTAGCCATTAACGGGTTCGGCAGAATTGGCCGTAACGTTTTCAAAATTGCTCTTGAAAAGCCAGGTATTGAGATAATTGGTATCAACGATCTGACTGATACAAAGACACTAGCTCATCTTCTTAAGTACGATTCAACGCAAGGCAGATTTGCCGGTGTGACTTACGATGCTGAGAATATTATTGTCAATGGCTTTAAAGTTAAAGTTACTGCTGAAAGGAATCCTGCAAACATCCCCTGGAAAGAAAAACCTGATGTTGTTATTGAATCAACAGGTATTTTCACTTCAAAAGAGAGCCCGAAAGGCGGCTATGGCGACCACCTCAAGAATGGCGCTAAAAAAGTTATTCTTACCGTTCCTGCCAAAGATTCTATCGATGCAATGATAGTAATCGGAGTAAATGACAAAGACCTCAAACCAGAACATCAATGTGTATCAAATGCATCTTGTACTACAAACTGTCTTGCTCCTGTTGCTAAAGTTCTGAATGACAATTTCGGAATTGAGATAGGCTATATGACAACCATTCACTCATACACCAACGACCAGAGAATACTTGATTTTCCACACTCCGACCTGAGAAGGGCAAGATCTGCTGCTCTATCACAGATCCCGACAACTACTGGCGCAGCAAAAGCTGTTGGAAAAATTATTCCCGAACTTAAAGGCAAACTTGATGGTATATCTGTCAGAGTTCCCACCCCAACCGGTTCGCTGGTTGACCTGGTTGCTGTCCTGAAGAAAGAGGCTACTAAAGAAGAGATTAATGCTGCAATGAAAAAAGCGGCAGAAGGTCCAATGAAAGGAATTCTCGAATATACAGAAGATCCTATTGTTTCAGTCGATGTAATTCATACTTCAGCATCATCAATATTTGATTCACTAAGTACGATGGTGAACGGAAAAATGATTAAGGTATTAGCATGGTACGATAACGAGTGGGGTTATTCCTGCAGGGTTGTTGACCTTATCCCAATGCTGAAGTTAAAATAAAAATATACATGAAAAAGAGAGGGACATGCCATGGTATGTCCCTTTTTATTTAAATAATCATATTAATTTCCAGTGGGATCCCCGCTGTATCCCGGTAATGTTCACCAAGTTCCAGCATCCCTTCGTCATCTTCTTCATAAAGCCATTTCATTTTAACAAGCTTTCCCGATCGTCCGTAACCTGTTAATCTTTTAAGTATTTCATAAAGATATTTCGACGAGCCGCTGTTGATATATTCAAGCTGAATAGTAACATCAAGCCCGCTGTTCTTTTCAAAATGCAGGGTAAGCCAATCTTCGAGACGACTGAAGATAAGCTCTGGATTTTCAGGAATGGACCTTCCTACCAGTTCAAGTTTGTTTATATCGGGATAATAAACAATACCCGGACAGTTTTTTAACTCCTCCTGAATTACAAATTTTTCCATATTCTGATAGTTTATTCATATCTTAAAGCCTCAATAGGATCAATATTAGCCGCTTTTACTGCCGGCGCATAACCAGAAACAACTCCTACAACAAAACAGACAACTATACCAGTCAATACCCAAACCCAGGGAATAACAAAACTTGACCTTAACATTGATGAAACAGCATTTCCGATAAGTATACCCAGAATAATCCCAAAAATGCCACCCAGTTGACCTATCATTATCGATTCAAAAAGAAACTGATACTTAATAGTCTGGGTTTTTGCACCTATAGCTTTCCTGACACCAATTTCGCGTGTCCTCTCAGTAACCGAAACAAGCATAATATTCATAAGTCCGACAGCTGCCCCAAATAATGTAACGATACCTATTATTGTAGCCGCAAGAGTTACAAACCTGAGGTTCTTGAGAAGCATGTTGACGATATTGTCACTTTTTGAAATATTAAAATCCGACTCATCCTTTGGATTAAGATTACGAACTGTTCTGAAAATAGCTTCTGCCTCGCCGGTCATCATATCAAGATTGACGGAGTTTATAGGCATTATAGTAATTTCGAATGACATATTTGGTCGTGAAAAGTATTGTCGTGCTGTTGTGATAGGCATAAAACAAACACGATCACCATTGATTGCACTAGCGCCCTTGCTTTTAAGAACACCTGTAATCTGAAGTTTTAAACCGGCTACTGAGATCTCCTTACCCAAAGGGTCAACACCTGAAGGAAAAAGATCCTTCACAATATCAGCACCAATAAGTACATAATGACGAATTTGCTGAACCTCATCAGCACTGAAATTTCTACCGTTTTCGATCTCATACCCTGAAACCGACAAATGGTTCTCATCAATACCAAGAAGACTGACATTTGGATTTGTTTTCTCAGATCCATATTTAACAGTTGATAAACCTGAAGCATTAAAGGAAATGGCAACCCAGGCCGCCTCTGTAAACCGATTTTTAAACTCTTCTGCTTCCCTGTACGATATCCTGGAGAAGTTTTTTGCTCTGGACCTGTCCCCTCTTTCAAAATTCATTGCCTGAGAAGTAATTGTAAATGAGTTTGCACCCATCATGGTAAACTGATTTGTAAGGGAAGATTTTATTGAGTCAATTGCTGTAAGAATCCCTACAAGAGCCATTATACCAATAGCTATAATACAAATTGTAAGAATAGCCCTCACCCTGTTGGATCTAATTGCGCGAAATGAAATTTTCAGGTTTTCCTTGAAAATGGCAATTTTTAATATACTCTTCTTCATTTATAGTATCTCCAGCTGTATGTCATGAATAAAAAACTAAATGTACGCCTTTTTTCCAATTGTTGGTGGATAAATTTAAGACGACTTCTACATTTTTTCTAGTTTAAATAAAAATAATCAGTCTTTTAGTTGCATAACTAATTTATTCGTTGTATATTTGGTACGATCTAAATAATTACTAATGAAATTAGACTTAATATATAGCTTATGAGAGAATTAACGAGAGCAGAAGAGGAAGTGATGCAGGTTCTTTGGAAGTTAAAAAAGGGATTTGTCAAAGAAATACTCGAACTCTTTGATGAACCAAAACCGGCATATAATACTGTAAGCACTATTGTAAGAATCTTACAGGATAAAGGTTTTGTTTCTCACAAAGCATACGGAAGAACACATGAGTACTTCCCGCTTATTTCTAAAAACGAATATTCTAAAATGCATCTCAGTACGTTTGTAAATGACTATTTCTCTAACTCTTTTGAAAAAATGGTTAGCTTTTTTGCAAAAGAAAAGAGCATTTCTGTAAAAGAGATGGAAGAGATTATGAAAATTATGGAAGGGGAAGTTAAAAAGCAAAAAGCAAAATAATGAGTACACTATTTATATATATGGTGAAAGTCGCAGTTTACATGGCTGCCTTTTACCTTGTATATTCAATAATGTTAAGCAGGGATACTTCCTATAGTCGCAACAGGGCTTTCATTCTTCTGTCATTAATAACGGCATTGATCTTCCCATTTATTACTTTACAAACTATCAAACCCTGGAATATTCAGTTTTTCGGAAAAATTCTTTCCAATGTCTTCGTTACCGCTAACGCTGACAGTTCAAAAACGTTGAGTCAGGGATCATCATCTTCCGGTCTCCTGCAAATGATATATTCAATTTATATTATTGTTGGTTTTGTTTTCATATTCAAATTATTAATTAACCTTTTCAACCTCCTGTTTTTAATTTTCCGTCACAAGAACGAAGGAAGCCGGATTATCAGATTTCATGGTTTTAATACTTCCGGATTTTCAGCAATGGGATATATCTTTATAAATACAAGATTGACTCCTGAAGATGCCGGCGATATAATCAAACACGAACAAAACCATCTTAAACAAAACCATTTTATCGATATCATCTTTATTGAATTGATAAAGGCAGTTCAATGGTTTAATCCGGTGGTTTACCTTTTCAACAGATCATTGAGGGCTATTCATGAATATCAGGCTGACCAGGAATGCATTAGTTCAGGTGTACCAATTGTTAACTATCAGAGTCTTCTGTTAAACCAGGTTTTTAAGTCAGGAGCATTCAATCTGACAAACAGCTTTTCAAATCCGTCTCTTATTAAAAAACGGATGATTATGATGACAAAAAAACGAACATCAACTATTGCAAGTTTCAAGATACTTATTGTTATTCCGGTCGCAGCGATTATATTCATGGCTATCTCAGCATACAGGGAGATCCCTTATTCCTCGGTTAAACAAATAATACCGGTTATTGAAACTCAAAATTTATCATCTGAATCCAAATCAGAATTGAGGGCGCCACCTCCTCCACCGCCTCCTCCAACTCAGTCTTCAGAATCAGAGGAAGTACCTTTTGTTGTCGTTGAGGAAATGCCGATGTTCCCTGGTGGTGATCGTGCTCTCCTGGATTATATAAGTGAGAATACAATTTATCCTGAAGCTTCTAAAGCACAAAATATACAGGGAAGAGTTATTATAAGGTTCTGCGTGACTGCTAAAGGTGGCGTTAGCCT
>JADGPT010000245.1 GCA_017882345.1 Bacteroidales bacterium | reverse complement strand
ATATCTAAATGGTGATAGTTTTTGAGTTTTTTTAAGTTTCAATTTAATTAATCTCAAGAAAGCCCCCGTCAAGGAGCTCTGCGATAAGATCCACATAACCGGTTAATCTGAATCGAGAATATCCCCATTATAAAAAGAGATTCAATAAGAAATGTTATATTTCCTATAAAAATTGGCTCAACCGATTTTCATTTTTACGTGCCTATGCCGAAGGCTCATTGGTGTTTTACTATAGAATTGTAATGTAAAAAATGGGGGATTTATGCGCCGAGATCTTCCAGGGAACTGCATATATCCCTAAATTATACGCAGTTTTTCAGATAACTTTATTCATTTATACATTCAAGTGAGAATCTCAGGAGAATCTATGAGACAAAAGGGAGAAGCTCAAGAGAAGCTCAATGAGCATCAGTTGAGAAGCTTAACATTAAGACTTGAGGAAGAGACATATTTAAAACTGATAGCAATAGCAGGAGAAAAAAGCAAATCTGAATACATCAGAGAGCTTCTTGTTGAGCATCTCAAAGAACCTCAAGAGCATCTTAAGAGCATCTCAATAGAGGCTCAAGGAATATTAGAGGCTAAAATTGAGAGTCTGGAAGATCTGCTAAAAGCAAAGGATCAAACGATCAGGATCTTAGAGGAAGATAAGGGATTTGTAACCCTTGAGTATACAGAAGCTAAAACAAAGTTGAACAGGTTACTTATGCCCGGACAAGAAGAGATAATAAAAAAGAATTGGTGGCAGTTCTGGAAGTGATTAAGTTTTCTTCGGTTTTGTTTTTAATATAATATCAGGATACCTAAATTCTATTTCCATCACATCACCAAGTTTTAGGTTGTATGCTTGTAAAACACCTTTATTTAAGATGATTCCATGACTATTCCCAACGCGTACGATCTGTATTTTATCTGCCATTATAGTTATCGTTTCCATATATGTTACTCCGTTTATATATATATTAATTATCTTAACGACTAATACATAAGGTTTATTAGAAGTTATAACCCATATAGATTATGGTTGATTAATGGGTACAATCCCACAAAGGTACAAAACCGGCAATGAAAATGAGGTCAAGCTATAGTCCATGCTAAACCTCGTTGTTTGAGCCAATGGTGTAAATTCACCTCTGTTGTATGATTGTAGGCGCATGCTTAATCAGTGCTTCAAATTTCGACGATGAGATTTCTAGTTTACTTTTTCTGCTTCCTTGTGGTCTTCCAAGTTTCATTGATGTGTTCACTTTTTTATTACCCTTTTCAACTTCCCAAAATTTGGGGATTAAAAGTGCTGTAAAAATGGGAGACTATAAACCGAGCAATTAGCTTGACCGATAGGTATCCGGTTGTTTTTCATTGCCGGTTTTGTACCTTTGTGGGATTGTACCCATCACTATGATAGCGTGGATATATCCGCTAATATCAATGGTTCAAAGATAGCTTTTGAATTGGAGATATCAAAGAAAGATAGAAATGTTCTAATCCAGAAATATGAGAATGCGCTCAAAGATCATTCAGAGGTATATTTTATATGCACTTCTTCCAATATTGATGAGTTAACAGAGGTTTTAGGGGCTTCCATTGTAATACCGAGGGGCGCACAATTCGAGGATTTCATAACAGAGTATCTAAAAAACACTAATACACTTTTGGAGGTGAATGCAAGTGTTTGGATCTTTTTATACGGCAGGATATCGCTTGAACGGTAAACTATACTATACCGTTGTCGATTCTGTATTATTGCCACACGTCAGAACTAACCCGGCCAGCGATCCGGCGAGATCCTAGGGAGAGCAAAGGAGAATGAAGAAAAGATGAACGTCAAGCCGTGATTAAAATTCAAAATTGCTAGATTATGAATGATGGTTCACGGCTCTACCATAACACTTATGTTAGTTCAAAGATATATTAATTTTGCTAGGTTATATGATGGAGATAATGAGACAAACACAAAATAATAATTTTATGCCAGGAGCATAAATGCCGATATTTGATTGTCCAATTTGTCATTACAAATCATTCACTGAAAATGAATCTAACGAACACTACGCCAATAAACACAAGAAAGAAGTACAACCAACAAAACCAGAAGTTAAAAAGGTTGAAGAGAAAAACAAAATCAAGCCCACAGAACCAGCAGCTAAGAAGCCTGAAGAGCCAAAGAAACCGTTTTTAATGCCAGATTTTATTAAAAGATTCTTACATAAAAATGTATTAATCACAATGATTGATGGTTCTACGATCTCAGGGCAGCTTACGGGATTCAATAATTATGATCTGATGCTTGATGAAAAGATATTGATTCTAAAACATGCAATGATGAAAATGCAGGAAGTTGAAACAAATCCATGAATCCTATTTATCCTTTGAAAAAAAGGGTATCAAAACAATAAGCGGAGGCGGAATTTAAGAAGATCATAAAAGAATAAGTGGAAAAGTGTAATGTACTTTTGGAGGCGCATTACACCGTATCCTTTTGGCCTAGTATACGGTATGACTTCAATTTATATTATACTTTTCTATCCATCTGTATGATAACTTTTCCGAAAGATTACATATGAATAAACAAGAAGAAAATATCAATACAAAAATTGAATCGAAAGAGAAACAAGACCATTACCAAAAGTACCGGGGTAATTCGCTGCTGATATTAGAACAGCTAGAGAATAGCGGAGGATTGACCACCCGGCAGATTTCCGATGCAATCCTGGGGAATGCTAGGGTAATTGCAGTAACTATTCAGAGATTAGTTCACCGATGCGTAATTGAGAAGGTTGAAAACTGGGGATGGAGAATTAACTGCAACGGTTTGAAAATATTACAAATTTTTTCTAAAAAAGATATTACTACTAATAATAAAAACGTAAACACAATACAAACACAAACACAACATAAGGTTAACATGAAAAACGGTGAAGAACAATTAAAACAAACCGAGAATATTCCATCCTGTTTCTCGTTGGCAACGTGTCACATCAAAACATGCTTAAAAACGACAGTCTATAATCTCAAAACCATGTTCGCGTGTGATAGTTGCTGCCAAAACGATTCAAAGAATTTCGTTCATAAATCTCAACTCTGGCAGGCGGTGAAAATTTCAACCTGAAATTAAAGGGATGGACTTTGATCTGAAACATTGAACAAATCAAAGCCATATCGAAAATATAAGGTTCATCTGAATAGCGTAAGCCTTACATCTCCATCGGAATTACAATACTACAATTTAATGTTTTTTGTAGTATTTAAGGCATGTTTTTGGCTTGTTTTGGTCAATATTTCGCTAAAAAGCAGGTGAAATAGTACAATATTAGGATATAATTGTAGTACCACCCAGGGAGAACCGTCGAGATTAATCATGGGAGTTATCAGGAGGTAAAGAAGAGAAGACCTATTGAAAACATGCAAGATTTCCTCTTAGAGTGAGTGAAACACACCCGATGACAGGTACAGGCCTGAAACGTGCAACTCCAATTACCCATTCTTTTTTCACAGGAATACCCGGACTAATACTGCCTTGCTGATCATATGCAGCATTAGTTCTGCTATTATCACCTTTTGTAATATATCCTGCATTTGGAGCCAGCGGTCCTCCCGGCCACATCGGCTCGCTCTGTTTGACGTAGTACATGGCACGATGAATAATAGGTGTCCCTCCCTCTATTCCAAGTCGTTTATATAAAATGACATCGCCGAATTCGCTAAATGATGAATAATTCGTTTGCTTTCCGATTTGGTATGTGATTACTTCCGTTCGATCTATACTTTGGACAAAAATAATGTCACCGATCTGAATGTGGGGAATCATGCTGCCGCTTTCTACAGCTACCATAGGCGTGTAAAGCCCCATTGCAATCTTAGAAACAGCTGCAAAAATGACTACAACGG
>JADGPT010000244.1 GCA_017882345.1 Bacteroidales bacterium | reverse complement strand
GCTTCACTTTTAAGAATCCACCGAGAACAATTGTGTTGAATATTTTCGGGCTGTTCATCTTTGAAGCTTCTTCAGTTGCATCGACACGATAGACAGTTATATCTTTTCTTTCAGGATGCCTGGTAATACCATTGCTATCGTAAATAAGTATACCACCCGGCTTAATTGAACTCTCAAATTTATCAAGCGATTGCTGGTTAAGGATGATTGCAGTGTCGAAATGTATTATGATAGGTGAACTGATCCTTTCACTGCTGATTATAACAATGACATTTGCTGTTCCACCACGCATTTCCGGTCCGTATGAAGGCATCCAGCTGACTTCCATATCCTGAATAACACCTGAATATGCCATTATTTTACCCATTGAAAGGACACCTTGTCCACCAAAACCGGCTATAATTATTTCCTCAGTCATTTTATTATGAATTTCTTAATTTTTGGAATTGACTATTCTTCAGGAGTTTTTAAATCCCCCAGGGGATAATACGGGAACATATTTTCCTCCATCCATTTATTTGACTGAACAGGTGTCATTTTCCATCCAGACGGGCAGTTAGAGACTATTTCAATCAGACATGTTCCCTTGTTAAGCTTCTGATACTTAACGGCTTTCCTTATAGCTTTCTTTGTCTTTTTAACATTTGCAGGGGTATGCACACTCTGCCTGGTAACGTAGTACGATCCGGGAAGAGAAGCAACAATTTCCGTCATTTTAAGTGGGTACCCCATTGTTTTAACATCTCTGCCATAAGGTGATGTGGAAGATTTCATTCCGGGGAGAGTTGTTGGAGCCATCTGTCCGCCTGTCATCCCATAGATACCATTATTAATAAAAATTATCAGAATATTTTCTCCCCTGTTGCATGCATGTATTGTCTCTGCAGTACCTATTGCAGCAAGGTCACCATCACCCTGGTAGGTAAAAACAAATTTTTCCGGTTGAAGTCGTTTAATGGCAGTTGCAACCGCGGGTGCACGACCATGGGCAGCCTCCTGCCAGTCAATGTCAAGATAGTAATATAAAAAGACTGAACAGCCGACAGGAGAAACTCCGATTGCTTCCGACTGAAGGCCCTCTTCATCAATTATTTCAGCAAGTATCCTGTGAGTCGTTCCATGGCCGCATCCCGGACAATATGACAAAATGTTTTCTGTCATAATATTTGTTTTCTTATACACCAGATTTTCCGGTTTTATTATCTCTTTGATTCCTGAAAATTCAACCATTTCTTAACCTCCTATAAATTTTGATTTCAGACTTTCAACTACCTCTTCAGGAGTTGTAACAATGCCTCCCATTCTACCAAAGTGGTACACAGGAACTTTACCATTTACAGACAGAAGTACATCCTCTACCATCTGCCCGGCGCTCATCTCAACCGATAGCATTCCCTTAACTTTACCGGCAAGTTCATTAATTCTTTTTGTGGGAAACGGGAAAAGCGTTATTGGTCTCAATAAACCTGCTTTTATACCCTGTTCCCTTGCAAGCTGAACTGATTTCTGACACACCCGCGCACTAGTGCCATAAGCAACCAGAAGATATTCAGCATCTTCACATTGAAACTCCTCGAATCTGACTTCTTTTTCCCTTATCTCATCGTATTTAGCAAGGAGTTTAATGTTAAACAATTCCTGCCGGTTGGAATCAAGATCAAGAGAAGTAATTATATTTCTTTCTCTTGTCGTTGGTTTACCTGTGGTCGCCCATTCGGGAGCAGTTTTTACTCTTGCTTTATGTGGTTTTAAGTAAACTTTCTCCATCATCTGGCCGATAGCGCCATCAGACAACATCATTACTGGATTTCTGTATTTAAAAGCTAATTCGAAGCTTAGTTCGACAAAATCAGCCATCTCCTGAACAGATGCCGGAGCCAGTACTATAAGGTGATAATCTCCATGCCCTCCCCCTTTTGTCGACTGAAAATAATCTGATTGGGCAGGTTGGATTGTACCGAGACCCGGGCCACCTCTGACAACATTTACAATCAGGCATGGGAGCTCTGCTCCTGCAATATAAGAGATGCCCTCCTGTTTAAGACTTATCCCGGGTGAAGAAGAAGAAGTCATAACTTTTTTACCACATCCCGCACCGCCGTAAACCATGTTAATTGCAGCAACTTCACTTTCAGCCTGAAGTACTATCATTCCGGTTGTCCCGGCAGGATTTGCTTCCATCAGGTATTCAATGATTTCAGTCTGAGGCGTAATGGGGTATCCAAAGTAACCGTCTACTCCTGCACGGATTGCAGCTTCAGCAACTGCTTCATTTCCTTTCATCAATCTTAATTCCTTTTCCATTACATGCTTATATTTTTGTTTTATAAACTGTTATTACGCCGTCAGGACAAACCATAGCACAATTGGCACAGCCAGTACACAGCTCGGGATTTGCAGGAAATGCATAGTTATAGCCTTTCCCGTTCACCTCTTTTGCCATAGCGATGGTCCCTGTGGGACAAGAGACCATACACACTTCGCATCCTTTGCATCTCTCAACATTTACTACAATACTTCCCCTGATCTTTGCCATATTCTTATCAATTAATTTTTTTCTATTGTATGATCTTCCCTGAATTTTTTTAATCGTCTCGCCAGGTCACCGAATTGTTCACGCGGAACCTGTGAAACACATGCTCTCAAACCATCAGGCCTGTCACTTCCTGTGGTCGCGAGAGAGATAGCGCTGATTCCATAACAGAGTAGTTGCTCTATCAGGATATCGCCTGCCATTCCAGGATAAGCGATGGTAAAATAAAATCCATCTGCAAGCTTTTCATCTACGTCCATGTCATAGACTATCTGGAAATCATTTGAAACAAACATACTTTTCATCAATCTGGCCTTTTCACCATATTCCAATACATCATCGCGGTACTTGTATTCTCCATCATTAACGGCTTTAAGCAAAGCAGCTAAACCGTACTGAACGGAATGAGTTACTCCGGCTGACAACCCGTATAATGCCCCAAAGATAGCTGAATGTCCAAATTTATCAGTTGAATAATATCTTAAAAGGTCAGGATAGGATCTATGAAAAAGCTGATCAGATATTGCCATCATGCCAATTCGCTGGCCTGCATAGCTAAATATTTTGGAGCTCGAAATAAGCATAATATATTCATCCGTGTAACGGGCAACTGTTGGCTGGAATGGCGCCTTTCCCGGTACTGAATAATCTTTCCGGAAATCCATGCCGAAATAAGCCAGATCTTCAATCACGATAACATCGTATTTCCTAGAAAGTTCGCCAATGATTGCAAGTTCCTCCTCTGTAAGACATATCCATGAGGGATTATTGGGGTTTGAAAAGAGCAAAGAGGATATCTTACCTGATTTCAGATGTGATTCAAGTTTATCTTTAAGTTTCTTCCCCCTGTAATTATAAATATCAAAAGAACAGTAATCGTGTCCAAGCATTTTAACCTGTTGCTTCTGGACAGGAAACCCAGGATCGAGAAACAGAGTTCCCTCTTTAGTCTTGTCATTTCTATTAGCTACCAGAAAACTAACCATTGCACCCATCATTGAACCAACTGTGGGAATACAGCCCTGAGGATCAATATTAACATCAAGAAAGAGCTTAATAAACCTGGAAGTTTCTTTTTTCAGAGGTCTGAGACCTGAAATGTCGGGGTAAAGTGATGCTACTCCGCTTTTAAGTGCGGCTATTTCTGCTTCAATTCCAATAGATGGAGCAGGAAGGCCGGGTACACCCATTTCCATCCTGATGAATTTAATACCTGTTTTCTCTTCAATTCTATTTACAAGCTGTGCAATTTCGCGTATAGATGACCTACCCAGAGAAGGGATACTTATAGTGTTAGCCAGGGTCTTTATTATTTCAGATGATATTGGAATATCTGTAATGTCGTTTCAAAATAATTAA
>JADGPT010000243.1 GCA_017882345.1 Bacteroidales bacterium | reverse complement strand
AATGGACATGTTTTAATTACATGTCCGGAAATATTAAAATATTGGACATGTATTATTGGCAGCTTTTCATTCTTCGGGATCTTCATCAAAACCATGAAACGGTATATCATCGTCGGGGTCTTTGTCGAATGGGCCAATACCCGGACCATCAGGTCGCGTGCTGCTTTACGTATTATGGCAGCATTCCCTTAACGAATCAGGAGACATTCCAAAACACATACCCAAAGAAGCCAGAGAGCTATCAGCTTTCTTTTCTCTTGTCATTGATGAAACAATCAGAACACTACCTACCACATTAACCTCAATGGGTATCAGATGCTTTAGGAAAAGATGTACTGGTATAATTTCGAGTGAGGTTTTCTTAGAAAATAACGAGATTCACTGGAAATGTTCAAAATGTAGAAATAACGGAACAATAACTGGATGGTAGGGGATGAAGTGGGACAATTGGAGAGGGAACGTTTAGTTGATTGACTTGAAAATCTTAAGAGACTATCTGCACATAAAAATATGATAAGTATCTTTAATCGATAAAATAATAATTGTAGCAAAACTGTAGCAATAGATATCAATTAAACATATATATATCAATTAATCAATTGAATATATATATATTGTCAGCTAAGATAATATTTAGGGAAAACAAAAAAGTCATCGAAAAAATATTTTTAAATTTTAACTGCCCTGATCATCTGTCTTTTTCCCGGGGGACCTGGAAGCAAAGTTACATCAAACCCACAGGCTTTAAGACTTCTTTTCACTTCACCTTTAGCTGAATAGGTAACAAGTATACCATTTTTATTTGTTACTGCAGCAATTCCAGCGAACATATCCCTCGTCCACATTTCAGGTTGTTTATCCGGACCGAATGCATCAAAATAGATTAGATCATACCTGCCTTGAAGTTGGATTTTTGTAAAATCAGTTTCTATTTTATTCAAATTGAAATTATTACAGATATTCACGCTTTTATTCCAGGGTGCTGAATGTATAAAATGAAAAATTTCTCTCCCATGTTCGCCTGCAAATTTATAATGATTCAGTGATTCGACCATTTTACTATCGAGCGGATATTTTTCAATTGAAGTATAATAGACTTCTCTTGTGCCAGAACTGCTTCTGATAGCAGTCAACAGGGCATTTAGTCCGGTACCAAAGCCGATTTCAAGAATAAAGACCGGATCTGCTTTACAAACTTCGAAGCCGTTATTAATGAAAATAAAAGTTGATTCCTGTACAGCACCGTGTACTGAATGATAGTGCTCATCTATTTCAGGAACATAAATAGTATGTGAACCGTCGGAAGTATTGATAAGCTGAATCAAATGATTATTATTAATGAAGATAAAAGACAAAAGTAAAAAGATAAAATGAATAGTGTATAAAGTCTTTAAGTCTTTAAGTCTAAACGTCTATAAAGTCTTTCAAGTTTTTTTCCTATTTTTCCTTTTCCCTTTTGCCTTTTGCCTTTTAAGTATTACATTTAATCTCTGATTTTTCTATTACTGCTGGATCAATAATTTTTTATTTTAAATATTTATTTTCATTGTCATGAAAACAAAACAATCAAGAAGGGATTTCCTAAGAGTATCTGCCACAGGTGCTTTAGGAGCATTTGTTATTTCAAAGAGCGACTGGAAAACTATTGGGACACCTGTCTCGGATTCAAAAGCGGTTGACCCAAAGACCTTCGGAATCGGGTTACAGTTATATACTATACGCGATGCCATGGGAAAAGATGTTCCGGGCTCATTGAAAAAGGTTTCAGATATCGGATTTAAGTATCTCGAACTTGCCAGTTATTCAAATGGAAAATTTTATGGTTATCTGCCTGGTGAATTCAAAAAAATGATAAATGATCTTGGTATGGAAGTCATCAGTAGTCATGCAGGGGTTAATCCTCAGGGAATTACAACTGAGGAAGCTAAAAAAATGGCAGAAGATCATGCAAAACTTGGTGCAAAGTATTGCATGCAGCCCTACGTAGCTGATGGAGATCGCAAAACGATTGCCGGCTATCAGAAAATGGTTGCTGAATGGAATAAAGTAGGTAAGATCATGAAAGAAAATGGTGTCCGGTTCGGATACCATAATCATAATTTTGAATTCGATACTGTAGAAGGGAAAGTTCCCTATTTCGATATCTTTCTGACAGAAATGGACAAAGACGTCATGACAATGGAACTTGATCTTTTCTGGACAATTAAAGCCGGGATAAACCCAGTTGATCTTTTCAAAAAATATCCTGGCAGGTTCCAGCTTTTCCACATGAAAGACATGTATACCAAAGAGGCGCCATTCTTTAAAACTGCCAGTAATGATTTTGCTCCTGTTGGTGAAGGTTTGATAAACTTCAAGGAAATTCTTGCTGCCAAAAATATTGCAGGAATGAAATATATGTTTGTGGAACAGGACAGCACAAAGGATGGAAAGCCATTTGATGCTATCAAGACAAGTATCACAAATCTTACTACAAAGATACTGGCATAACTTTCCATTTACGATTTATGATTTACGATTTATGACTTATGACTTATGATTTAGGTTTTTACCTATAAAGAATACTTAATGCAGGAGAAAATAAAAAAGAGAACTAAACAGATTGGGTTGGAAATTATAAAACTTATTGATGAACTCCCCAGCAAACCATCAGTATGGGAGATTTCTAAGCAGATTATCAGAAGTTCAACATCTGTTGGAGCAAATTACAGAGCAGCTTGCAGGGCAAAATCAACTCCTGATTTTATTAATAAACTTAAAATAGTAGAAGAAGAAGCTGACGAAACAATATATTGGCTTGAGATTCTTGAAGAGAGCGAATTAGTGAACTCTGACAGAGTGACTATTATTAAAAAGGAAATCGACGAGATTTTGTCAATAGTTGTTGCATCTTTAAAGACGCTTAGAGAGAAGGTAAATCGTAAATCGTAAATCGTAAATTTCAAATAACACATAACATCTGGGCAATTCATTTACATTATTTAATAATTATATTTGCGAACATGCTTCAAAGCTGTTAAGCATTTTATCTGATGAACAAAGTTTTTAAAAATTTACATGTCTTTTTCCTGTTTCTCGCGGTATTATTGTTAAATGCCCATATGATTATACCGCATGATCATCATCAGACAGAATCAGATACCTGCCAGCGAGATTCATTTCCAGTATCAAAAAATGACACCAGGCATCATTCCGGATTCCCGGTTCATTGTCATGCATTTAATGTCCTTACAGTAGAAAAGGCTATTACTTATTTTAGTATAAAGCATGTTCAGTCCAGGGATTTGGTGACAGTTGGTATTATTAGTACTGAAATTTCTGATATACAATTATCCTGGATAAGAATTTTTGATTTAATTACACCTCCTGCTAATTCTGTTTTTCTTGAACTATCTTCTTTCCGGGCTCCTCCTTCAATAAGCTGATACTTCCCACTACCTTCCTCTAAAAGGCTTGTTAAAAATGTCCTTTGTGAGCCTTCGTGGCTTCAAAGCTTAGTTAGTTCAAATATTAAGAATTTTCCAAATAATGATAAACCAGATCATCTCATTTTCAGTTAAGAATAAATTCATAATCGGATTATTTATACTGGCTTTGATTGGGTGGGGAACCTATTCACTTACCAGATTACCTGTCGATGCAATACCGGATATTACCAATAATCAGGTGCAGATCATTTCGATTGCGCCCGCTCTCGCTGTACAGGAGGTTGAGAGTTTTATTACAGCACCGATTGAAGTGGCTGTTGCCAATATACCGGATATTATAGAACTCAGATCTATCTCTCGTCTTGGATTATCTGTTATAACAGTCGTATTTGAAGATGGGGTGGACGTTTATTGGGCAAGACAACAACTTTCTGAACGGTTGAAGGAAGCTGAAGAGGTTATACCTGGCGGACTTGCCCAGAT
>JADGPT010000070.1 GCA_017882345.1 Bacteroidales bacterium | reverse complement strand
TAAATCACTTAATGGGCATGGTGCCTCGCCAAGTACTGGAATAACAGGCGCAAGAACTTGTAAGATTATGGATGATGTGGTTGCAGAGTACTATAAAGACAAAAGTCAACAAGATAAAAAGATTGCTTCGCTTCGCTCGCAATGCAAGTAATAAAGTTCGGATTTGAACGAGAAACGCTAAACGAAAAACGCTAAACGATTAACAAAATTTGAAACAAAACAGAATAATATAAATATAATCTTTTAACTATGAGCAAATTATCAGATATTGGATTAATTGGTCTGGCAGTAATGGGCGAGAATCTTGTCCTGAATATGGAAAGTAAAGGATTCAGGGTTTCCGTTTTTAACAGGACGATACAGAAAGTCGATGCTTTCCTTTCCGGAAGAGCCAAAGGCAAGAATATTATTGGAACGCATTCAATAGAAGAGCTTGTTGGGTCTCTGGAACGTCCAAGGAAGGTAATGCTTATGATTAAAGCCGGAGATGCTGTTGATGAAATGATTAATACACTCATCCCCCTTCTTTCTCCCGGAGATATAATTATTGACGGAGGGAACACCCACTATCCTGATACAAACAGGAGAACTGCCCTGGTAGAAAGCAAAGGTCTTCTGTACATCGGTACCGGAGTATCAGGTGGTGAAGAAGGAGCATTGCTCGGACCATCAATTATGCCAGGCGGATCAAAAGCAGCATGGCAATTTATTAAACCAATCTTTCAGGCCATAGCAGCTAAGGTAGATGATGGCATTCCATGCTGTGACTGGGTTGGAGAAAATGGTGCAGGTCATTTTGTAAAGATGGTTCATAATGGTATCGAGTATGGCGATATGCAACTTATTACAGAGGCTTACCAGATAATGCGGGATCTCCTGCATATGAGTGCTGATGAGATGCACCTCATTTTTAAAGAATGGAACGAAGGTGAACTTGATAGTTATCTTATTGAAATAACACGGGACATACTTGCATATAAAGATGCAGACGGGAAACCTCTTGTAGATAAAATCCTCGATACAGCAGGTCAGAAAGGTACCGGCAAATGGACTGCCATTACAGCTCTCGACTTTGGAATTCCCCTGACTCTTATCGGAGAAGCTGTCTTTTCAAGGTGTCTTTCCGCAGTGAAAAACGAGAGAGTGGAGGCGTCAAAAATTTTACATGGTCCCACTCCGGAATATACCGGTGATAAAGTTAAATTCATTAATGAAATAAAAGATGCGCTCTATGCATCAAAAATCGTATCTTATGCTCAGGGTTATGCTCTGATGAAAGCAGCAGCCAATGAATATAAATGGAAACTTAATTACGGAGGAATAGCTCTTATGTGGCGCGGTGGCTGCATAATCCGGTCGGCTTTCCTGGGTAAAATTAAAGAAGCATTTGATAATAATCCTTCTATTACCAATCTTCTTCTTGATCCCTTTTTTAAAGATAAAGTTGAAAAAGCACAAAATGGCTGGAGAAATGTAGTATCTGCAGCAGCAATAAATGGAATTGCGATTCCTGCGATCTCATCAGCTCTTGGCTATTTTGATGGCTACCGTTGTGAAAAACTGCCTGCCAATTTGTTACAGGCTCAGCGCGACTATTTTGGAGCACATACATACGAACGCACCGATAAACCAAGAGGCGAATTTTTTCACACTAACTGGACAGGACGCGGCGGAACAACATCTTCTTCAACCTATAATGTCTGATAAATTAGCTATTAACCTACCCGGAATATGCCAGAAATAAAAAAAGTCAATAATTACAGATGGACTGTATGTGCATTAATATTTTTTGCAACGACTATAAACTATCTCGACCGACAAGTGATCGGTATTCTGAAACCATTGCTTGAAAGTGATCTTAATATAGGAGAGATTCAGTATGCTAATATTGTAACTATTTTCCAGTTGTTCTATGGTTTTTCAATGTTGCTGGCAGGCCGGCTTATTGATAAATTCGGGACAAAGATCGGCTATGGAATATCAGTTTTGCTATGGAGTATAGCAGCAATGGGACATTCACTGGCAAAAGGGGTTATAGGATTTGGATTCTGGAGAGCTTTGTTAGGTATAAGCGAATCAGGTAACTTCCCGGCAGCAATAAAGACAATTGCAGAATGGTTTCCCAAGAAAGAAAGAGCTCTGGCAACAGGTATTTTTAATTCTGGTACAAATGTCGGAGCCATAGTCGCACCAATTGCAGTTCCGGCAATAATAATAGCATGGGGATGGCAGGCAGCATTTATTATTACAGGAGCAATAGGATTCATCTGGATAATTCTCTGGTTTATATTTTATGAGTTACCTGAAAAACAAAGAAAACTATCAGCCACAGAACTTGAATTTATCAAGAGCGATCTGGATGAAAAAAACGAAAGTGAGAAACCAATTCCATGGCTTAAGTTACTTAAATTCCGTCAGACATGGCTTTTCTTCATCGGAAAAGCATTGACAGATCCTATCTGGTGGTTTTACCTGTTCTGGATCCCAGGCTGGCTATCTACAGTAAGAGGCGCCGGACTTGATATTAAATCATTTGGACTTCCTCTGGTTGTTATATACACTTCCACTACCGTTGGAAGCATCGGTGGTGGATGGATTTCATCATACATGATTAAGAGAGGCATATCACCATTCAATGCAAGAAAATACACAATGCTGATATTTGCACTTCTCGTCATCCCTGTTTTCTTCGCTCAGTCAGCAGGGGTAAGTACATGGGGAGCAGTAGCACTGATAAGTCTGGCGGCTTCTTCACATCAGGCATGGTCGGCCAATATTTTTACAACAGTATCAGATGCTTTTCCAAAGAGGGCTGTTAGTTCTGTAACAGGAATCGGAGGTATGGCAGGCGCTGTAGCCGGTGCATTTGTATCAATTTTTGCCGGACACATTCTTGACTTCTTTAAAAAGGCCGGGCATGTTGAAACCGGATATACTATAATGTTTACAATTGCAGCCTGTGCTTATATTCTTGCATGGATCATAATGAATGTATTCGCGCCAAAAGTTAAAAAAGTAGTTATTGATTAACGCGATCAGTAAGGGGAATGAAAGAGTTTGAAAGTGGATTTAATCCTAATGAACCATATTAAATAATGTCCCTGAGAAAAACAAGGATAAAGGATATCGCCAGGATGGCTGGTGTTTCTATAGGTACAGTGGACCGGGTAATACATAACAGAGGTGAAGTTGCAGAAAAAACAAGCTTGAAGGTTCAACAGATCCTGAAAGAGACAAATTACTCCCCAAACGTTTTGGCGCAGGTGTTGAAATCAAAGAAACGATTTCACCTTGTTTCACTTCTTCCTTCACCTTCAGAAAACAATCCATTCTGGAAAAAGCATCCTCTCGGTATGATGAGAGCTATTGACGAGCTTGATCCCTTTCCGGTTACGTTTAGTCAGGTTACATTTGATATGCAAAGTGAGGATGATTTTCAGAAGAAAACCAATATCGTTTTGGATCTCAAACCAGACGGAGTACTTCTTGCGCCTATTTTCAAGGCTGAATCTATCGCATTTTGTTCAAGACTTCATAAGGAAAAGGTTCCCTTCGTTTTCATCGACGGGTATATTGAAGATACCGATTTTCTCGCGTACATAGGAGAAGATATCTTTCAGAGTGGAAGAGTTGCCGGACAACTTATTGATTTGGTTACGCCGGAAAAAAGTGACATACTCGTCGTGACCATCGCACGAAACATACAGAATGTTCATCACCTTACCAACCGGACACAGGGATTTCTGAGTTATTTCCAGAAATCGGGTAAGAATAATGGCAAAAAAATTACCATCAATATTCCAGATCCTTCTTCTGATTCTGTTAAATATGCTATCGACAAAGCATTTGAGAACAATCCGGGAATCAGATCAATTTTTATTACCGGCTCAAGATCTTATCTAATTGCATTATACCTTGAGAAAAATGGATTAAAATCAATCGACCTGATCGGATACGATCTTCTGGATTTAAATGTAAAGTTCCTCAAGTCGGGTACAACCAGGTTTTTAATTGGTCAGAGACCTGAGGAACAAACTTATAAGGGAATAAAAAAATTATTTGAATACCTGTCGCTCCATAAAATACCTGACAAAATTGAATATCTTCCGGTTGATATAGTAACATCTGAAAATGTTGACTTTTTTTTATAAATAATAACCATGAAAACTATAAATAAGTATTCAATTGGCCTTGGCGATAGATTTGGGCATCAGGGCAGTGCCCAATTAAAAGCAATTATAGCAGCATCTGAAAAAGGTATTGATATAACTCCTGTCTGGAATAAATCAAACCGTGAACACATAACCATAGGGACACAACCCATAGATGTAAGGATTGAAGCAGATTCGGTTACAAAAAGTGCCGGATTTAATAAACCATATTTCGTTGATGCCGACCATATTAACCTTGATACCGTTGATCGTTTCATAGAATGCTCAGATTTTTTTACAATTGATGTGGCATCTTATATCGGGAAAAAAGCCGGTGAGACAGAGATCGATGAATTCTTGTCAGGTGTTGAAAAGTACACAGGTGATCTTAAAATTGAAGGAACAAAATTGTTATTTAAGACAACAAAATCACAGATAAAACAAATAGCAGAAAAGTATCTTTTTGCAGCAATAAAAGCAGGGGAAATTTACAGAATAATTGAAAAGGCAAAAGGCAATAGTAATTTTATTACTGAAGTTTCAATGGATGAAGTTCCTCAGCCACAGACACCTGTTGAACTGTTTTTCATTCTTAAGATGTTAGCCTCTGAAAACATCCCTGTTCAGACAATTGCTCCCAAGTTTTCAGGAAGATTCAATAAAGGTGTCGATTATGTCGGTGATCCTCAGCTGTTTGCAAAAGAATTTGAATCTGATCTTATGGTGATTGACTATGCAGTTAAGGAATTTGGTCTGCCTGAAAACCTGAAGATGAGCATTCATTCAGGATCAGATAAGTTTGCAATCTACCCTCACATTGGTTCAATAATTAAAAAATATGATAAAGGAATACACCTGAAAACAGCAGGTACTACCTGGCTTGAAGAGGTTATAGGTCTGGCTGAATCTGATGGAGAGGCGCTTGATTTTGTAAAGAAGATTTATACTGAATCTCTCGAGAAAATCGAAGAGTTATGTGCTCCCTATGCAGATGTCATTGATATTAATGCGTCTTCACTCCCTTCGAAACAGGAAGTATCTGAATGGACCAGCAAAAAATTTACAGACACCTTGAGGCATATACCTGGAAATCCTGATTATAATCCGAATATGAGGCAATTGATACATGTGGCATATAAACTTGCAGCCTTGCAGATGAAGGATTATTACAGACTATTGGAAACCAATGAGGAAACTGTTTCAAAGTGTGTTTATGAAAATGTCTATAACAGGCATATCTGCAGGCTATTCGATATCTAATAAATTTTTTCACAGGAGGTGTTTTTTGTAGACGGAGATTCTGTGAAAAATATAAATTTGCAATACTATATTTTAAAATCTGATGGAAGATTCTAATCAGCAACTTATTAATAGTATCAAACAGGGTGATATTGCTGCATTTGAAACGCTCTACAAGAAATACTACATTTTTCTTTGTCTGATTGCTGAGCATATTGTCAGAAATCCATCTGATGCTGAAGAAATTGTAACAGATGTATTTGTCAAGATATGGAATATCAGAGAAAAGATTAACATCACTGCGTCCATTAAAGCATATTTGGTCAAAGCAGTTCATAATACCTCTATTAATTTCCTTGAACGGAATAAAATAAGCAATAAATTAACTGACAGCTTAAATAATTCAGATTATAAAATTCTTGCCTGGGATAGTGATTATCCCCTGGGTCAACTATACGAAAAGGAGATTATGAATATTCTTGAGCATGGTATCAGTGCACTTCCTGATGCCTGCCAACAAATATTCATACTAAGTCGTAATGAAAATATGAAGTATATTGAGATTGCCGACAAGCTCGGGATTTCGATTAATACCGTTAAAACCCAGATGAAAATTGCACTTGCACGCCTGCGCGAAACTCTTAAGGATTACATGATGATTCTTTTGTTTCTCATGGGAATTTGAAAATATTTTATTTTCTCTTAACCCTGTCTTTAATTTTTCCTGTCTTTATATTTAGATCGTAACATTATGCAAACGAAAGAAAACAATCAATCGAAAGAAAATTTAATTCCTGTCTATCTGAATGGAGAATTGACCGCTGAGGAGACAAGGGAGCTTATCGTCTGGATAAATTTGAATAGCGCAAATAAACATTATTTTGATGAATATTGTGAAATATGGATTACTGCCAGAGCATCCTTAAAAAATCCAGGTTATAATTTTCAGGAGGGTTTTTGGAAATTCAAACAAAAAATAAAAGCAAATGAAGATTTACAAATTGGCTTTAATAAAACCAATTTATTTAAAATATTAACCAGGTATGCAGCAATATTTATCGTTGCTTTTTCTTTGAGCGGACTCTTGTTTTATTATATAGGTAAGAATCGTGCTGCAAAACCTGACCTTAGTTTTAGTGAATTAATTGTTCCTAAGGGATCCCGCGCCCAATTCTTTTTGTCAGATGGAACAGCAGTTACATTGAATGCAGGAAGCAGATTAAAGTATGATAACAGGTTTGGAATAAAGGACAGGATAATACAGCTTGAAGGAGAAGGATACTTTAAAGTTGCAAAAGACAGTAAAAGACCATTTACAGTTCAAACTTCACATTTAAATGTTATGGCTTTGGGAACAGAATTTAATGTAAAAGCTTATTCGGATGACAAAACAATTGAAACTACGCTGGTAGAAGGTTCCTTAAAAATTGAAGAGATAACTGATAAAAACGGGACTGAAGCAAGGGTGCTAAAACCTAACCAGAAACTTACCTTTTTCAAGGAAGATTCAACAATGGTTAATGAAACTGCAAGTCCAAAGGAGAAAACCAAAAACAATACTCAGCCTTTGCAAGTGCACAAATCAATTGTAATTCCCAGATTAGTTACAGAAAATGTTAATATAGAGCCGGTTATATCCTGGAAAGAAAACCGTTGGATTTTTGAAAAGCAGAGTCTTTTGCAGATAGCTGTTGAACTGGAGCGCAAATTCGATGTTCAAATAAATTTTGAGTCTGAACGATTAAGAACTTTCCGGTTCACAGGAATCATAATTGCTGAGCCCATTGAACAGGTACTTGAGGTTATGAGCCTTTCAGCGCCGATTAATTTCAAACTCAAGGGTAAGGTTGTTACCCTATCGGAAAATAAAAACTTTGAAGAACTTAATAAACGACTGTACAGAAAGTAATAATTAGAAAAAGTCAGAAGTATAAACTGATAAATTTTTGCCTATGAAAAGATAAAAACGTACCCTGAAACAAAAGTGCAGGATGCTGAAACACCCCGCACCAACTTCTTTCAAATTTTTCCAATGTATCTTTCTTCAGAAGAACATTGGTTTGTTAAACTTAAAAAACACTACAAAAATATGAAAAAAAAACTTCCAAACCTTATTCCTCTTTCGAAATCGGGAATAAAAAAACTTCTACTACCCATGAAACTAACTCTGATTATCATTTTCTTAAGTGTTCTGCAAGTTAGTGCAACTGTCTACTCCCAAATTACTGTCAATCTGGATGTTCAGGATAAATCAATTCGCGAGGTGCTGAAAACAATCGAGCAACAGAGTCAGGTCCGGTTTTTTTACAGCGACGACTTGTTGGTCATGAATGAACGAATTGACATAAAAGCAGATAATGAAAACATTATAGGTGTGTTAGATAATATTTTTTCAAAATCACCTCTGACTTATAAAGCTTATGACAATAATCTTATCGTTATAGCTCCACGGGAACTTTTACAGCAGCAAAAAATAACCGGAACTGTTACCGACAAAAATGGCCCTATTCCGGGCGCAAACGTTGTTGTTACCGGAACAACTATGGGAGCAATAACCGATTTAAATGGTAAATTCAGTATAGAAGTTCCTCAGGGAGCCAAGAGCCTGACTTTCACATTTGTTGGAATGGAACCTCAGGAAATCACAATCGGGACATTAACCCAAATCGATGTAACAATGGCTGAGTCGGCAATAAGTCTGGAAGAGGTTGTGGTAGTGGGCTATGGCACTCAAAAGAAGGCCACTTTGACTGGTGCCATTTCTGCTGTTAAAGGTACAGATATTGTTACAACAAAGAATGAAAATGCACAGAACATGCTTGCCGGTAAAATTTCAGGTGTGCGTGTAACACAAAAAACATCTGAGCCAGGTGCATTTAATGACAATTTTGATATTCGTGCCATGGGTTCTCCGTTGATCATCATTGACGGTATTCCTCGTAAAAGTGTAGATTTCCAACGTCTGGACCCTAATGACATCGACAACATGTCGGTGTTGAAGGATGCTTCTGCAGCGATCTATGGTGTGCGTGCTGCGAATGGGGTTGTTTTGGTTAATACTAAAAAAGGCACCAATAATAAACTGGAATTGAACTATTCAGGTTCGTTCACATGGCAGGTTCCTTCCGGTTTGCCTGCTACCGTTGATGCGATCGGGTATATGACTCTTCGTAACGAGGCTGCAATGCATAATATAAACGGTGGTTCTCCTATCTTCAACGATCAGCAATTTGATGATTACAGAACTGGTAAACTACAAAGTACAAACTGGTATCCATTGGTATTCAGCAACTATGCTCCACAAACAATGCACAACTTGAATGCAACGGGTGGTAATGATAAAACTACTTATTACATTGGTCTCGGGTACCAATTCCAGGATGGTTTCTTCAAATCAAATGACCTTAAATATACTAAATACAACGTTCGTTCAAACATCACTACTAAGATTACAGATCGTCTTACGCTGGATTTAAACCTGAACTTAGTGATGGACCAGCAAGATCGTCCTTACCAGGATTCCTGGTGGATCATCCGTAGTTTCTGGAGACAAGGTCCTCAAATCCCTGCCTTCGCAAACAACGATCCTACTAAACCTTACCAGGGTGAGATCGAAGGTGATAACCCTATCTCATTCATGGATAAAAATATCGTCGGTTACAAACAATACAACACAAAATGGATTCAATCATCAGCCAGCTTGAAATATGAAATCCCTGGTGTTAAAGGCTTGTTTTTGAAAGGCTTGTTCGGCTATGACTATAACGTGTCAAACTCTAACGTTTTCCAGAAAGAGTACAACCAGTACAAATATGACGTGGCTTCTGATACATATACTAAATACACTCGTCAATCACCAAACAGAATCAACAGAGAAGCTTATTTCAAAACTCAAACTTTGGCTCAGGCTTCTTTGAACTACGATGTCACATTCAACAAACATAAGGTGGGTGCCCTTGTACTTTGGGAAGCACAAAAAAGAAATAGCGATAACTTTTTCGCTCAGAGAGACCTGGGCCTTCAGTTACCTTTCTTGTTTGCAGGTATAGCTACTGGACAATTAGCTACAATGAACTCAGGTTCTGACGCTCTTTATCAAAATTCAAACCTTGCCTTAGCTGGTAGAGTCAATTACGCATTCGACAATAAATATTTGGCTGAAATCCTGTTCCGTGAGGACGGATCATCTAAATTTGCCAAGGGTTCTCAGTGGGGCTTCTTCCCTGCAGCTTCACTGGGATGGCGCATTTCTGAGGAAAAATTCATCAAAAATGCAGCAGGTTTGTCGTTCATCAACCAATTGAAACTTCGTGTTTCTTACGGTAAAACAGGGGATGACAATGCATCAAGCTACCAATTCGTTTCTGGTTACAACTACCCAACGAATACAGATAGCAGAAACTTCACCGGAGGTTATCTATTTGACGGAAGTTTCAATGCAAGTGCCGATAACAAAGGTATTCCCAATCCAAACATTACCTGGTATACTGCTAAGACATTTGATGTGGGTGCTGATTTCGAAGGATGGAATGGGCTTTTCGGGGCTACTATTGACTATTTTAGCCGAAACCGTCAAGGCCTTTTGGCTACAAGAAGCGGGGGTATACCTACTGTAGTAGGCGCAGGCCTTCCTCAGGAAAACCTTAACAGTGACCGTACATACGGTTTTGAATTGGAACTTTCTCACAGAAATCATATAGGAGACTTCAACTACAACCTGAAAGGTATGTTTTCTTTGGCCCGTGTTGAACGTCTGTATGTAGAGCGTGATGCAATCGGTAGTTCATGGAGTAACTGGAAAAACAACCAAAACAATCGTTTGCAAGGTGTTCAGCAAGGATACCAAGGTGATGGCCAGTTCCAATCATGGCAAGAGATCTTGTCAAGCCCAACTTACATTGGTCGTGGAACCATCATCGGTGACTACAAATACCAGGACTGGAATGGTGACGGTGAAATCAATGGTAACGACGCTTACCCAACCCGCTTCAACCAATATCCCTGGATGAACTATAGTATGATCTTCGATGCTTCATACAAAGGTTTTGACTTGAACTTTTTGTTGCAAGGTTCTGCTATGAGCTCATTGGTCTACGGGGAACAGCTTCGCGAGCCTATGTGGGGTAGCGGCAATTCGGGTGCGATGGTACAATTTTTGGATAGATGGCACCCGGTAGATCCTAAAGCAGATCCGTATGATCCGCAAACGGTATGGGCAAGTGGTCATTATGCTTACACAGGAACCTTGCCTGATGTAAACTCTACATTCAACGTTGAAAATAGTGCTTATTTGCGTCTAAAGAGTGTTGAACTCGGTTACACAATTCCTTCCCGGTGGATTACGAGAGCCGGTATCAAGAATTTGCGTGTTTCTGTGAATGCTTACAACCTGTTCACGATCACTAAGGTTAATTACGTTGACCCTGAACATCCAAATGATACATACGGTTATTTGTATCCATTGAACAAGACCTATTCTGTCGGATTAAATATTAAATTCTAATAAAGAATACACGCTATGAAATTGAAACATTTTATATTCGCAATATTGGCGTTTAGTGGCGCCGTAATTTCTTGTAAAGATTATTTGAATATACCACCCATGAACGTCGTGCAAGACAAAGATCTTTATTCAGACGTGGCTGGTATGACTGTTTATTTGTCACGTATGTACAGCCAAATGCCTTTCGAGGACTTTAAATATTCTCCTAATCGTCAATTCTTTGATGACTGGTTGGTTACTCCGGGTTGTAACGACGGTGCTTCTTTGGGTCGTGACGCAGGTACTGCAATGACTTCTGAAGGTTCGGCTCGTAACGGTGCTTACTGGGGACGCGCATTCAACTTGCTTCGTGATGCAAACCGTATGCTCGAAACTTTGCCAACCTACAAATCAAACTTCAGCCCAGCTGACTACAATCACTTTATCGGGGAAGGTTATTTTGCTCGCGCAATGGTTTTCTATGCGTTGGCAAAACGATACGGAGGTGTTCCTTTGGTTACATCTGTATTGAAATATCCTGAAAATCCCGCAGCTGAACTTGAAATTCCTCGTTCTACTGAAGAAGAGACCTGGAATCAAGTGTTGGCTGATTTCGATTTAGCAATCGCAAATCTTTCTACTTCTAGCCCAAAACGTGGTTATGCTAACAAATTTGTAGCTTACGGTTTCAAATCTGAAGCTATGTTGTTCGCAGGTTCAGTGGCTAAATATAACAAAATAACAGGCTTAGGTCAAAAAACAAATGTACGTGTTATCGGTTTCGATCCGAACACAGCTGCTGCTGCTTCTAAAAAATACTTCCAAGAAGCTTACAACGCTGCCCGTGAAGTGATGAAGTCCGGAAAATATTCACTCTACAAGAAAAAATGGGCTGCTAATGACAAAGCGTCTCAATACCAAAACATGGTGGACATGTTCTTCGATGCCTCAAGCCCTGAGAACATCTATATCAAAGAGTACAAATATCCTGATTTGACACACGGTTATGACGCTTACAACATCCCTCGTCAGTTGATGGGTGGTAATGGCTATTCTGCAGGTAACTGCCCTACACTTGACTTCGTTGAGTTGTTTGATGGTATCGCGAAAAATGCTGACGGTACTATCAAAGTATTTGATGCCAACGGCAAATATTTGCTATTCGACAACGTGACAGATATTTTCGCTAATGCAGAACCTCGACTTCGTGCTTATGTAATCTTACCTGGTGATGTATTCAAAGGAGAAGTGATTGAAATACGTAGAGGTATCTTTACTGGTATCGCTACAAACGGTATCGATCCGTTGAGAGTTGTTAACAGTGGTACTCCGGACTATAGCGTTTCTGGTCCATCAAACTACAACCAGGTAGATGCTTACAAAGCTTTAGGGGCATTTGCAGGTCAGAAATCGCTCTTCTTGTCTCAAAATGGTTCAACTCACGAAACGGTGAATTTGCCAAACGGAATTACAATGAATGCAGGTGGTAAGAACGGTCCTTTCACATCAGACGGTACATGTGCTATGACAGGATTTACAGTTCGTAAATGGTTGAATCCTAACATGCCACAAACTTTGGTGTTGGAAGCTCGTTCAGAACAACCCTTCATTTTGATGCGTTATGCTGAAATTCTGTTGAATGCTGCTGAAGCTGCTTCCGAGCTGACACTTGCCGGAGATGCCGCTCCTGGTGGGGATAACTACCAACAAATTGCCTACGATGCCATCAAGGAGATTCGTGAAAGAGCTGGTGCAGATCCTTTGGTAAGCGTCTCTGATCTAACAGGTCAGGACGGTCTTGAAATCATTCGCAAAGAGCGTAAAAAAGAGCTTGCTTTCGAAAACAAAACGCTTTGGGATATCAGACGTTGGAGAACTCAACACTCTGAAATGTTGAATGGATATACTCAATCGGATGGTGCATACTACAAAGGTTTGTATCCGTTCTATTCATCAACAACAGGTAAATACTTCTTTGATGCTGGTTTGGATGAAGGTAGACGTCGTTTCCGCCTGACAGAACAAGAATATTACCTTTTAATACCGGATGGTGAAGTTTCTAAGAGCCCAGTGATTGATCAGCAACCAGGTCGTTAATCTAATCTAAATTTTTAATAAGATGAAAAAAATATTTTATACTGTATTATTTTTCTTAACTGCAGTTTCTTTCAATTTTTGCAAAATTGATAATTACGATGAGCCTCAAGAAACATTGAAAGGTAGAGTAGTGGATGTTGTTACGGGAGATCTCGTTTTGACAGACCAGGGTAGTGAAGGTACTCGTATAAGACTACGTGAGCTTAGCTGGACTGAAACTGAAGTTTCTGATAACTTCGATTTCAATTGTATGAAAGAAGGTATCTTCCAAAACACCAAATTGTTTAAAGGTCACTATAATGTGAGAATTGACGGTGCGTTTATTCCTTTGCTGAGAAAAACCATTGCAGGTGATACCATCGCTGATGAGACAAAATATATTGACATCAAGGGTATTACTGAAGTTGAATTCGAAGTTCAGCCTTTCCTGAAGCTCGAATGGATTGGCGCACCTACTGTAAGCGGCGGTCAAATCACTGCTACTGTAACGGTTACAAGAGCTGTTAGCCCTGCTGACTTCAAAGCAAAAGTTGAACCTATGGGCGGTTATAATGATGATATGCTGAATGTAACAGACGTTCGCTTGTTTGTTAGCCAAGTGCCTTTTGTCGGTTATCGCGAATGGGATAACAGGTACACAACGCAAATAAGCTATAGTGGCAATTCGTTTGACGCCCTTCTGGGAGTCCCTATTACAATCACTACTACAGGTGTGATTCCTGCAGGCAGAACAGTCTTTATTCGTGCTGCTGCCAGAATTAACTACGCGACAGAGAATATCAAGCGCCACAATTACAATGAAGCTATAAGGGTAGATATCCCTTAAGACTAATTATTAACAATTTGTGATTGGAAGTCATCTCGTCTAAATGCAGGGATGACTTCTATCATATAAAATGCCATAAAACTATGAAACTTAAATATTTTGTGGGTCTTGCTTTAGGGTCCTTGTTTGTTGCAGCTTATACAACGGGTACTTTTAAAGAAAACTCTCAGAAAAGAGAGAAAACAGCATTTCAAACGTCTAATCCCTGGAAGCCGTTTACAGATGTCAGGGCAGATGTCGCGATCATATATAGTGTTAAGGATCATCATGGCAGTAGCAGTATGACCTTTGAAGAACGCGTGCAGACATGGCGCGACAGGGGATATACAACTCATTTCATGACCGGGATTGCCTGGGGTGAGTATCAGGATTATTTTACAGGAAAATGGGATGGAAAACCACATTTGGATGAAGGACAAGTGACACTTCGTGGCGATACTATTTGGCATGGACGTATGGTTCCTTATATTGTACCCTCCCGAAATTTTATTGAATACATGAAGGAAACGCAAATTAAACGGGTTATTGATGCAGGTATAGATGCTATATATCTTGAAGAACCGGAATTTTGGGCGCGTGCCGGATACAGTGAAGCATTTAAAAGAGAGTGGAAAGAGTATTATGGTTTTGACTGGCGTCCTCAGCATGAGTCACCTGAAAATACCTATTTATCAAATAAACTAAAATATCATCTTTATTACCGTGCATTGAATGAGTGTTTTACTTACGCAAAAGAGTATGGAAAAAGCAAAGGAATGAATGTCCGTTGTTATGTACCTACACATTCGTTGGTCAATTACTCTTCATGGCAAATTGTAAGTCCTGAGGCCAGTCTGGCTTCTTTGCCTTGTGTAGACGGTTATATAGCACAAGTCTGGACAGGGACTTCGCGCGAGCCAAC
>JADGPT010000242.1 GCA_017882345.1 Bacteroidales bacterium | reverse complement strand
CAATTTAAATGCATGATTATGTTATAAAATCAAATCTTAGTCACTTACCATTGCAGAAAGAATCCAACCTGATTCCCATACTGAATAAATGTAAGTTCTGTTTTGCTTCTCGATTTTGACAACAAAGAATTAGCAGGATACTGATGTGTTTTATTATAATGAGCTACGACTTGCCTGCCACACAAATATCCTATTAACCCTCCGACAAAAACATCAGATGCCCAATGAGCATGTTCAGTTAATCTTGAAATGCCAACTAATGTAGCTGCTGAATAGCATATTACCGGAATAGCTTTTATATCCTTGTATTGCGTTGCGAATACGGTTGCGATTGCAAATGCTGAAGCTGTATGTCCTGAGGGGAAAGCATCAAAAGCGGACTTGGGTTTTCTATCGACTAAATCCTGGTCGTACATTGATAATGGTCCGTACCATTTACCACCTTCTGATTTGCTGAATGTATATGAAGCCGAAGGTCTCTCTCTTCCGGTAAGCCGTTTTATCAGTGTAACCCATACACCCGAGGTTATCCACGCCTGGGATGCCAGTAAGCTAGTCTGAACTCCCTTTTTATTTTTGAATGCTGCGCTTATTAAACCGGTTGCAAAAACTGTATAAGCAGCAAAGTCCCCACCAAATTGGGTAATAAAGGGTGATGATTTATTTACCCAGTTGTGCCTTTCTTTTTGAGTTCGCGCCCATTTGTCAATATCATTATCGACAAATATTAAGGTCGTTGTTATACCAACAGCAGCTCCGGTAATCAACCATTCTTTCGTTTTATATCTTAAAGGTGCCGTTGCCTGTTCTCCAAAGTTATGAAACAAGGAAGGAAAATATCCTTTTTGTGACCTGAATGAAAAGATACTGTCGGTTTTATAAAAATTAGCTGATTGTTTTTGATGGTCGATTTTACTCGGATTTGTATTTGAAGAATATACAGATTTCAGATTGAGAGAATCAGCATTCCGTGAGGTTTGAGAGTAACCAATACCCTGGCAAAGTATGAATACTAAAACTTGTATAAGCATATTGCTTAAAAAACCTGATATGTGTTTTGCGGTGGGCAATGGTTATTAATTTTAGTTAAAGTTATTTAAATTCCTCAATATTATAACGTCATTAATATTTTAGGTGAATCATTGCTATTCTTCCGGTTTAAGGTTTGAAGTCATATTTATTTTGACACAAAATTGAATGTACATTTATTGATTACTTAGAATAATTCAATTCAAATCAATTCTATATGTTTTCTTATTTCACCAATTTATATTTCTTATTTTCCCCGGTTCTCCCAATTTTCTCCATATTGATCAGTTATTATTACATGATAATTATAATTTATCAGAAATTTAATCAACAGGATGAAAAAAACTTTTATTGTAACAGCTATGGTTTTGTTAAGTGTTTTAAACCTTATGGCTCAGAAACAGGGATCGGGAAACGTTTCAGGTATTATCATTGAAAAATCATCGAACAAACCGCTGGAATTTGCTACGGTATTAATCAGAAGCAATACTGACAGCACTTTTAATCAGGGCACTGTCACCGGTAAGAAAGGGGAATTTACTTTTAATAACCTTGTTTTTGGCGAGTATAAGCTTATTTACAGTTTTATCGGTTTTGAAAAGGTTGAGACGCCGGTCTTTTACTTAAATGCAGATAGAATTAAATATAATCTTGGCAAATTATATATCTCCGAATCAACTGCTATGCTGGGAGATGTTTCAGTCACTGCGCAACGGTCGACTTTCGTAAATTCCATCGATCGGAGGACCTTCAATGTTGGCCAGGATGTTATGAGCAAAACCGGATCTGTAAGCGAATTACTTCAGAATGTCCCATCAGTACAGGTTGATATTGATGGCAATGTAAGCCTCCGGGGATCAGACAATGTAATGTTCCTTATTAATGGCAAACCATCATCTCTCATGGGAACAAACAGAGCAGCCGTGCTTCAGCAGATGCCTGCAAGTTCAATTGAAAAGATTGAGGTTATAACCAACCCCTCTGCCAAATACAAACCCGATGGAACTTCAGGTATCATAAATATTGTTCTTAAAAAGGATAAAAGCCTTGGCTTAAACGGGCAGGCATCAATAAATGCGGGGAATGACAATCGCTACAACGGCAATTTTTCGATCAACTACAATCCGGGTAAGTTAAATTTATTCGGGAGCTACAGTATTCGCCAGGATGAACGTTTAAGATATTCAGATGATAACCGGAAACATTATATTTCGGGAGCAGATACAATTAATTATACACATGTAGCCTCACGCGATTTGTCAAGACCAATTTCACATATTTTACAAGCAGGAATTGATTATAAAATTAATGCCCATAACACGTTAGGTGTGACAACTAATTACAATTACCGGAGTTTTATCCGTAATTCAAAGGATATAAATCTTTGGCAGTCCACGGACTTCTCAGTTACCAAAGATTATGATCGTATGCGCCGGGATCCGGAATTTGAGAAAGATCTTGAATTATCTGCAAATTATGTTCATTCTTTTAAAAAAGAGGGTCACGAACTCACTGTAGGTTATACAACTTCCTTCTCAAATGAGCAGGAAGATAACCATTATACGGATATTTACCGGATACCTGTCACATCGCCGACATACGATAATACACTTATCAAACAAGGTGATAATGAATCGCAATTTTCTGTTGAGTATGTTAACCCTGTTTCGGAAAACATTAAAATTGAAACCGGGTACATTCTTGAATCCAGAAATAACGATATGGATTTTTTTGGCGAAAATTATGATCCTCTTTCGGGCTTATGGGTAAAAGATATCGTAAAAACAAATCATTTTATCTATAAAGAAAATATCCATGTACTTTATGGAACATATTCGCAGGAGATCGGAAAACTTGGTATCCTTGGCGGAATCCGGGCTGAACAGGCATTTCTGGATGCAAATCAGGTCATTACCGATACCAATATGAAAAACAGTTATTTCAGAATCTACCCTTCACTGCATTTCACTTATAAGTTAAACGATCTTCATGAATTGCAATTAAATTACAGCCATAGGATACGTCGACCGGAAGGTGATGAAATGAACCCGTTCCCGGAATATGCCGATCCATATAATCTCCGGAGGGGAAACCCACACCTTAAACCTGCAGATGTTCATTCTGTTGAGTTTGGGTATCAGTATAAAAAGAATAGCACAACATTCCTTTCAACAATCTATTACCGTTACACTTATAACGGAATGACAGATATAACAAGGTATATTAATGACACTATCAAGCTTACTACCCGTGAAAACCTTACAAAGAGTGGTTCAGCAGGATTGGAATTGGTTCTTTCGAAAACATTTGGCACCATTGGAAATATAAATCTGAGTACCAATACTTTTTATAATAGGATTGATGCTTCAAATCTGGGATATAGTAAAAGCAAATCAATCATTACCTGGAGTGCAAATCTAAGTGCAGGTATAAATCTCTCAAAAAGTACTGTGCTTCAAATTACATCGAGCTATTTTGCTGAAAATCTTACACCACAGGGCAGACAGTTGCCTTCATTTGTAATAAATTCGGGATTCAAACAAGAGTTTTTTAACAGAAAGCTGGTCCTGATAGCAACCGTTTCAGATATATTCAATTCACTTAGAAACAGCACTATTATTGATACTCCTCAACTATACGAAAAAATTATCAGAAGACGCAGTGCGCGAATTATATATGCCGGGATTACTTATACCTTTGGTAACCAGAAGAAAAAGAAAGAGATTGAGTACGATAACAGACTATAAACAATGAAGATACCGGTTCTCCTCTGTCAGTTCCATCAGACAAACTCTTTGAAAGGTTTTATAAGATAGATAAATCAACTGTTTCTCAGGGATTGGGGTTGGCTATAGTTAAAGAGATCTGCAGACTTAACAGATGGGAAATCAGCTATGAATATAAGGATGATCAACATACTTTTAAAGTTAAATTTTAAATA
>JADGPT010000069.1 GCA_017882345.1 Bacteroidales bacterium | reverse complement strand
GGCACATCATGTAATAGTGTTATTCTTGATAAATGTACTCTCAATCAAATTACTTATACTCCTGCCAGTACAAGCAGGTATATTATGGATCTGAACAATACTGTATTTACCGGAGGTGGTGTAAATATCAGTAATTGTATCTTCGGAAGTACAACAGCTGCCCATACAAATGGAATACGGACTTCCGGAACATTACTATTCACAAATACTTATTGCACTTCTGATTATGATGATTCTTTTACTCCGGCATACTCTGTCAAAAGTTTAATGATTGCATATTCTGGTGCATCAACTGCTCTTTGGACAAGTCCTGTAGCTGGTACCAGCGAGGACTTCCATTTCCTTGATGCAGGATTTGCCGGTAAAAACAGTGCCGGAGACCCGCGCTGGAAACCTTAAAAGGTTGATTTTCGTAGTATGGTTAGTTAAATTTTCATCTTCATGGATCGGGTGTTCAAATAACCCGGTCCGGAAGATGAATTAAACTGACAATTCCCTGATTATTTTTCATTGGGTTTTAATATGAGTAACAGGAAAAGATTATTAATTATCTGTTTGTGTTTATTTTTCTGTTCAGAACCCCACATTTATTCAGGGTTATTAATATTATAATTTGAATCGGGAAGCTATTAAAAATAAAGAAACTAAAAGATTATGATCCGTAGATACATATTGTTTATAATGCCATTGGTGCTGATCCCTTACTTTTCTTCATGTATGAGTAAAGAGGTTGAAAAAACATCGCCCGCATCACTATACAAAGATCTGGAGTTTAACATGCCAGTTGTTCCCGAACCGACTTTCCCGGCTTTTACCGTATCGATAACTGATTTTGGAGCTGTTGGTGATGGCCAGACCCTGAATACTTTAGCAATAGCAGCTGCTATCGATAAAGTAACTGCAAAAGGCGGAGGGAAAGTGGTTATCCCGCGAGGATTATGGCTTACCGGACCAATCATTCTTAAAAACAATATTAATCTGTCGATAGAAGAAGGAGCCCTCGTAATATTCAGTTCTGACAAAGATCTGTATCCTTTAATTGAAACAAGTTTCGAAGGACATAATACTGTAAGATGCACTTCCCCAATATACGGGAAGGATCTTGAAAATATTGCCATTACGGGAAATGGAGTATTTGATGGTACAGGTGAAGCATGGAGACCTGTCAAGAAAGAGAAACTGGCTGACTCACAATGGAAAAAACTGGTTAAATCAGGTGGAGTGTTAAGCGAAAATGGTAAAATATGGTATCCGTCTGAGTCATCTTTGGAAGGGCAGAATTTAAGTGAGATGAATGTGCCGAAACAGCTCGGCAATATTGAAGAGTATAAAAAAATCAAGGACTTTCTCCGGCCTGTTATGGTGAGCCTGGTCAATTGTAAAAAAGTACTCTTTGATGGACCTGTCTTCCAGAATTCTCCTGCCTGGTGCCTGCACCCGTTGATGTGCGAGGACCTGACTATCAGAAACATTACTGTGAAGAATCCCTGGTTCTCACAGAATGGGGATGGACTTGATATAGAATCTTGTAAAAATTCTATTATTTATAACTGTAATTTTGACGTCGGAGATGATGCTATCTGCATAAAATCAGGCAAAGATGCAGACGGCAGGAAGAGAGCCAGGCCAACCGAAAACCTGATAATATCTAATTGCATTGTCTATCATGGGCATGGGGGAGTGACTATTGGCAGTGAAATGTCAGGAGGAGTAAAAAATATGCATGTTTCCAACTGCACATTTATTGGTACTGATGTGGGTCTTCGCTTTAAAAGCAACCGCGGCAGAGGCGGCATTGTTGAAAACATCTATTTTTCAGGCATTAATATGATCAACATCCCTACCCAGGCAATTTCTTTCAATTTGTACTATGGAGGATTGTCTGTCTCAGAAATGCTTGCCGAAGGCAGAAATACTGAAACGACAACCGGTGAAATACCACCTGTATCTGAGGAGACGCCTCTATTCAGGAACATTTCCATTAAAAATTTGACTTGCAAGGGAGCTTCTCAGGCTATTTATCTGCAGGGATTGCCGGAATTGAACCTCGAGAATATCATTTTTGAAAATATTGATATTGAGGCAGATAATGGATTGACAAGCATTGATGCCAACGGCATTTCAATTAAAGGAATGCGACTCATTACAAAGAATTTGCCTGCCCTGAACTTCATAAACAGCCTGAATGTAAATATTGAAAAGCTCGATGTTGCGGAAAATCAAAAACCCTATATTGACATTAAAGGAAAGAAATCAACTAACATAACAATCAGATCAGTTAATTCGGGGAATAAAAACAAGGCTGTAATTGGTGATGAAGTTGATAACAGGACAATAAGTATCTTATGAAAGTTATACCTTCGTATTAAAGGTACAGTTAAAATAAACTCATTTGATTAGTGGGAATAGTTGTAGTTAAACTTTAGATAAAACTTTCATAACGATGAAATATAATTTAGATAAGTGTGGAAAATTGTTGATTTTGATTTTTTTAACAGTGATTTTCAATCTACCCTTATATGCTCAATTACAAGTAAATGACGAAAAAAGGGATAGTATAAGTATGAACCCGTTTTTTGATAGTATGCATCACTGGTATGATATTCATGATGATGGGAATATCGTCAACCCGGTAGCAAATCAGCCCAGATACAAAGAAACGGAGATCACAAAGATTGCGGATAACACACTTATATACCAGAGAGATAATGGTGGGTGGCCCAAGAATTATGACATGCAGGCCATATTGACCAAAGAGCAGGTGGACAGTCTGATGAAAACCAAAGACCAGTTAAATACCACTTTCGATAATTCAACGACCTATACACATATTGAATATCTAGCTCAGGTTTATACCCTTATTAAGGTAGAAAAATACAAAGATGCCTGCTTAAAAGGGATCAATTTTGTCCTTTCTGCCCAATATCCCAATGGTGGCTGGCCTCAATATTTTCCGCTGAAAGATAATTACAGCCGGCGAATAACCTTCAACGACGGGGCATACCTCGGAATAATTGAACTGCTGAAAAAGATCGTTGACAACAATCCTTACTTTTCATTTATCGGGAATGAAGTCCGGAAAGAAGTAAGTCGTGCTTATGAAAAAGGCCTGGAATGTATCCTGAATTCCCAGATTGTTGACAACGGCCGGCTTACTGCCTGGTGCCAGCAACACGATGAAATTGACCTTAAGCCAGCCTGGGCCAGAGCTTATGAACCGCCAAGTATCTGCAATAGGGAAAGTGTTCCTATCGTACTTTTCCTGATGAACCTCGATAATCCCGATCAAAGGATAATTGAATCTGTCCAGGGTGCAGTGAAATGGTTCAACGATTCGAAGATTTATTATACCAGAGTTAAAACAGTATCGGCTGCTGCGGAGAAATCAAAATGGAAAACAAGTACGAGAGATCAGGTTGTAGTGATTGATTCGCTTGCACCACCAATTTGGACACGGTATTATGAACTCGGAACAGAAAAACCCTTGTTTTGCGACCGTAACGGCAAATTTCTCTATTCGCTTGCAGAAGTTAGCCGTGAAAGGCGTAGTGGATATTCCTGGTACACCTATGCTCCAAAGATGGTATTGGATAAATACCCCGAATGGCGGGGGAAATGGACCCCTTATAAGAATGTTTTAAACAGATATCCGGCAAAACTTTAGGCACATTACAAAAATGAAAACGAAATAGTGAAACAAAAATTTACCAGGTCCTCCGGAATACTTATTTGGTTCTCGCTTTTGCACCAGAATAAATCTAAATGAAAATCAAAAGGTTTACAAAGATTTTGATAACTTTATTTATTCGTATTTGTATGTTTTGAATATTAATATATTATGACCGATTTATCATATTTTGAGAGTAGGACAGGGAAATTATCCTGCAACGCTGAAGAGGGTTTTACTTTTATTACTGATCTCCGGAACTTCGAAAGATTTGCACCAAAAGGGACAATCAATAACTGGAAAGCTGAGAAGGAATTCTGTAGTTTCAGTGTCTCAATGCTGGGAACAGTGACAGTAGTGCTTGCTGAAAAAGAGAAATATAGTAAAGTTATTTTTAAGGGAGATGCCCTGAAGAAAAATGACTTTTCGCTGACCTTGTCTATCACAGATAATGTAAAAAACCCGGCAGATGTGAAGGTAATGCTGAGTGCTGACCTTAATCCGGTAATGAAAATGATGGCTGCTAAACCTATTAACCAGTTCCTGGAAACGCTTATTAATGAAATGGAGAGTTTCAGAGATTGGAGAAGTATTATAGAATAAATTCTATTTCTTTGAAAACGTATTCTCTGATCTTCCCGTCCTGAATCTCGACCTTCAGATTGCCATATTCACCAACAGTCAGAATTCTTCCTGTGAATGTGCCTTTAATATCTCTGAATTCATTCCACTCATTCAAACGATATAGTTTCGATACATACTCATTCTTTATCTTTTCCCAATTTCCTGCAATTAATTGTTTGTACCTCTGATCTATATCTGTTCCCAACTGACTCAGACAAGCCCGGAGATCATAGCTGATGCCTGATAGCTGACGGAGTGATACAGGATTGGGCGCTGAACTTAAAAATTTTTCCTGATTAATATTAAGACCTATCCCTGCAATGGAAAATTTAATCTGATCGGCGATTATAGTGCTCTCAATTAAAATACCTGCTATTTTGTCATTAGATATGTAAATATCATTTGGCCATTTTATAGAGCAGGCAGGAATAAATCTTAATAAAAAATCACAAATTCCAAGAGAGATTGTCATTGAAATATAGAACTGATCTGACGGTTTGATAAATGAAGGAACTAGTACAATGCTGATTAATAAGTTCTTACCATCCTCTCCCTCCCATGTATTACCGGAATATCCTTTACCTGCCGACTGATAATTGGTATAAACAATTGTTCCCTCAGGCAGTTTATTCTTTTTCAAAAGGAAAGCTGCATGAGAATTTGTCGATGGCAGGTTTTTAAAAAATAATAAATTTGAACCTATTATCATGATTAGTAGTGAATTAACATTTAAAAGCTCATTTTTATTATTGGTTTTTTGCTGACGGTTAAGATTGGCATTGAAATTGCAAAAGAGGAAGAAAGTAACAAAAATACAGATTTAAGTGGTACTTTTGCGACTTAATATCAAACCGATAAATTTTGATGAAGAAGAAATCTGACGGAGCTGAAGTCCTTTTAGGGAGCATTATAAAAGGTATTTTTGAGAAGAAAGGGCAAAATGTTCTGAAAATTGATTTAAGGAAACTTGAGAACAGGATTGCAGATTATTTTGTGATATGTCACGCCCCTTCGGGAACACAGGTTAGTGCGATCTGTGATTCTGTAGATGACACAGTAAGAAAGGATGCAAGTGAAAAACCATTGCATGTTGAAGGGCTGGACAATTGTTTCTGGGTTCTTCTGGACTATGGAAACGTAATAGTTCACGTTTTCCTTGAGGAATACAGAAATTTTTACAGCCTTGAATCGCTCTGGTCTGATGCATCCATTGAAGTTTTAGAAGATAAAATACAGTAAGTTAAATATTTATGACAGAAAATACAAGTAATGATCAGGCACCGGATAAAAAGCCTGAAAAGAGTTTAAAACCACGTTTTAATACCAACTGGATCTTTGCAGTCCTTGCAGTATCACTTATTCTTTTTTCGTTATTCAATAACGGAAAAGGAGTACAGCAGACAACAACAAGTGAAATAAAGAGTATGATCGCTAATCACGACATTGAAAAGATTGTTGTAGTAAATAAGGATCAGGCTGAAATTTATATTAAAAAAGAAGCGCTTGAATCTGGAAGATATCCGAAAGTGCCAAAACCGGGATCTGGATTTGGCATCTCCCTGCCAAAACCAAACTTTACTTATAATATTGGTGATATCAGCAGTTTTGAACCTTTCCTCTTAGATGCTCAAAAGAACGCAGGATATGCTGAGAAGGAACTTATTTATCCTGACTACCAGACACGAAAAAACTGGTTTGGTGATATCCTCTCCTGGTTGTTACTGCCAGTGTTATTAATCGGGTTCTGGCTGTTTATGATGAAAAGGATGTCGGGCGCAGGAGCAGGAGGAGCAGGTGGTATTTTCAGTGTTGGCAAATCACGGGCTCAGATATTCGATAAGGATACAAATATTAAGTTAAACTTCAATGATGTCGCAGGACTTCAGGAGGCTAAAACGGAAGTCATGGAAATTGTGGATTTTCTTAAGAATCCGAAGAAATATACAAGCCTTGGAGGTAAAATTCCTAAAGGTGCATTGTTGATAGGTCCTCCCGGTACAGGAAAAACAATGCTTGCAAAAGCCGTGGCAGGTGAAGCAAACGTCCCATTCTTTTCCATATCAGGTTCAGATTTTGTGGAAATGTTTGTTGGGGTAGGCGCTTCAAGAGTCAGAGACCTGTTTAAACAGGCGAAAGAGAAAGCGCCCTGTATTGTCTTTATTGATGAAATTGATGCAGTGGGCCGGGCAAGAGGAAGGAATGCTAATTTTGGATCAAACGATGAAAGAGAAAACACTCTTAACCAACTTCTTACTGAGATGGATGGTTTCGGTACAAATATGGGGGTGATAATACTCGCTGCCACCAACAGGGCAGATATTCTTGACAGGGCGCTGATGCGCGCAGGTCGTTTTGACCGTCAGATCCATGTTGAGCTTCCTGACATTGTCGAAAGGGAAGCTATATTTAAAGTTCACCTTCGTCCTATAAAACTTGAAAAAGATTTTGATGTAGCATTCATGGCCAAACAAACTCCTGGCTTTTCAGGTGCCGACATAGCAAATGTCTGCAATGAAGCTGCACTTATTGCAGCAAGGAAAAACAAAACAGTTGTTGAAAAACAAGATTTTCTTGATGCTGTCGACCGTATTGTAGGGGGACTGGAACGAAAAACCAAGATCATTTCACCCGTAGAGAAAAAAACAATTGCATATCATGAGGCCGGTCATGCTACAGTCAGCTGGTTACTTGAATATGCCAGCCCTCTGCTTAAAGTGACTATAATACCACGGGGGAGGGCTCTTGGAGCGGCATGGTATCTTCCTGAAGAACGCCAGCTTACTACCCGCGAACAGATTCTGGATGAAATGGCTTATGCACTCGGAGGCAGAGCCGCAGAAGAACTCATCTTCGGAAGAATTTCAACAGGTGCACTCAGTGATCTGGAGAAAATTACAAAACAGGCTTATGCAATGGTCTCATTTTTCGGAATGAGCGATAAAGTTGGTAATATAAGCTTCTATGATTCTTCAGGGCAATCCGATTTTGGATTCACAAAACCATATAGTGAAAAGACTGCAGAGCTTATCGACCAGGAGGTTAACCTGATAATCGCAGAATCGTATGTGAGGGCTAAGGAAGTTCTTAAAAATAATATGAAAGGTCTTACCATACTTGCAGAACTACTCCTGGAAAAAGAGGTCATATTCAGTGAGGACCTTGAAAGGATTTTTGGCAAGAGAAAAGCTGACTTATTAAAGGACGAGAAAGAAGCTGAAAACAATTTGGCTCTTTCGCTTAAGAGTAAGGAAGAGAATAAAGAACTTAAGAAAGGGAAGAAATCTGCCAAGTCTTCAGCTGAGAAAACATTAGTCAAATCAGCGAAGAAAGAGAGTATCACAGAAAATAAATCTCCGGAGAAAACTGTGAAAAAGTCAAAATCAAAAAGTAAAGAATAAAATATTGAAGTTTTGAATACTTTTTTCAGAAGGACCTTAACCGGAGCATGGATTGTAATCTTCGTAATGGGAGGGTTCTGGCTTCATCCTGTCTCCTTTTTTCTGACCGGACTTATCATGCTCACAGGTACTCAGTATGAGTATTACCTGATGATAAGAAACACAGGTGTGAGGCCACAGATGGTACCCGGTATTCTTACGGGGATTACTGCATATGTTATTTCTACACTTATTGCTTCAGGAGCGATTCCAATAAATTCGTTCCTCTTTCTTATTCCGATGTTGTTGATAATGATGGTTCTTGAGTTATACAGAAAACAAGATAAACCATTTGATTCTCTGGCACATACGTTTTTCTCACTATTTTATACAGCTATCCCGTTTTCAATGTTTCCATTTGCAGCATTTTCGAGAACAGGGCTTAATTCAATACTTCCTCACAATAACATCATCTTCTCACCAGGAATAATTATTGGATTTTTTCTACTTATCTGGGCAAATGATACTGGAGCATACCTGACAGGGATGTCTCTCGGCCGACATAAATTAATGGAGAGAATATCACCGAAAAAAACATGGGAAGGTTTTTTTGGAGGCATCATTATTGCAGTTCTCGTAGCCTGGTTTCTATCGGACTGGCTGGGGGTTGTGGGTAAGATCCATTGGGTTTTCATATCACTTATCGTCTCCGTAGCAGGTACCTATGGAGATCTGGTCGAATCAATGCTCAAAAGAAGTACTGGCGTAAAAGATTCAGGAACAATAATGCCAGGTCATGGAGGATTCCTCGACAGGTTCGATAGTACAATTATATCCTTCCCGATTGTATATCTTTTTATATCTCTTTTTGGATGATTGGCAGGACTTGATTAGTTTTGTGCAAAATTTAATTAGATGAGGATTCATATTCATAAGGAAGGATATAAGATATTGGCCTTTGGCTTAATGGGATTGCTGATTTTGAATATAGCAGTTAATATTATCTGGGCAGATCTGGGAATTGTAAGATGGGCGTTTTTCATCTGCTCATTTATGCTTTATATCTTTTTACTCTTTTTCTTCAGATTGCCTGCACGCTCCTTAAAAACAGATCCCGGACTTATTTATGCTCCCGCTGATGGGAAAGTTGTGGTAATTGAAGAGACAATGGAAAATGAGTACTTTAAGGATATGCGTTTGCAGGTTTCTATTTTTATGTCCCCTTTCAACATGCACAGTAATAGATATCCTGTATCAGGAAAGGTAAAATATGTATGTCATCACAATGGTCAGAATATGGTTGCATGGCATCCCAAATCATCTGAACTGAATGAGAGGAGTACAATTGTAATAAAAACTACTGAAGGAACAGAGGTAATGGTAAGGCAGATAGCAGGGGCTGTAGCCCGTAGAATTGTAACCTATGCGAAAGAGAATGTGGATGTACGGCAGGGAGATGAACTTGGATTTATTAAATTTGGATCAAGAGTAGATATTTTTTTACCGCTTGGCACTGAAGTTGAGATACCAATCCTTCAGCAGGTAAAGGCAAATAAAAGTATAATTGCCAAAATCTGATAATGTTTGATGTAATGAGCAGAATTGACGATAAAATAATCGATGTTACAAGTGATGTCAAATGGATTGGTGTTCTTGATTATGATATCAGGACCTTTGATATTGTGATGCATACTGATTTTGGGACTACTTATAACTCATATTTTATTAATGCTGATAAGAAAGCGATAGTTGAGGTTGCCAAAGAAAAATTCAGTGAAACATATATTCAGAAACTAAGATCTGTAACCAATCCTGAAGAAATTCAATATATTATTCTGGATCATACCGAACCTGATCATTCAGGTAGTCTCAGGATTCTTCTCGATCTGGCACCATCAGCCACGGTTGTGGGTAGTGGTAACGCGATGAGGTACCTTGAAGATATTGTTAATAGACCGTTTAAATCACTCATTGTAAAGGATGGCGATACACTTGACCTTGGTAATAAAACCCTCAGGTTTTTTTCAGCACCAAACCTCCATTGGCCCGATACGATGTTAACGCTGCTTGTGGAGGACAAGGTATTGTTTACATGCGATGTATTTGGAGCTCATTATTGTTCTCCCGAAATGTACAGCGACTTTAGTGTACACTATGCAGAAGCTTTTAAATACTACTTTGACATCATCATGAGCCCATTCAGCAGGTTTATGCTGAAAGCCATTGAAAAGGCAAAACTTCTTGAGATCGATTTCATTTGCCCTGGCCATGGACCGATCCATAAAGAAAATCTCAGAAAAGCACTTGATCTTTCTGAAAAGTTTGCAGAACATTATATGCAGATTGTGTCTGAAAAAAATAAGATGAATATTCTTATCGCTTATATCTCGGCTTATGGTTACACAAAAGATGCAGCATATTTAATTGCAGAAGGGATTCTTGAGACAGAGGGTATTACCGTGGATATAACTGATATTGAAAATATTTCTTTAGAAGAACTGGAGTCAAAGTTAATAATGTCAGACGGGTTACTTGTTGGCTCACCAACTATCAATCAAAACACCTTACTCCCTGTATACAAGTTATTCGCATTGATCAATCCAATCCGGGACAAGGGTAAATTAGGTGGTGCTTTTGGATCCTATGGATGGAGCGGAGAGTCGCCAAACTTAATCCTCGAAAACCTTCGTCTGCTTAAACTGAAAATATTTGAAGAAACAGCTGCATTTAAATTTTCCGCAGAAAACAACAAAAAAGAAAACTTAATAGAATTCGGAAGGAACTTTGCTCAGAGATATATTCAGGAATGTGGTCACATAAAAAATCCCGGCAATTGACCGGGATTTTTTTTAAACAATTATGAAATTTCAATTTTCCTGTTGATCTTGCTTTTTTCTTCTTCCATCTTTGGAAGTGCTACGGAAAGAATTCCATCTTTATAATTGGCTTCTATTTTTTCCCTGGTTACATTTTCCGGAACATAGAAGCTTCTGCAGAATGTTGAATAGCTGAATTCTTTTCTCTTGTATCCGTCACTGCTTTCTTCCGATTCATTCTTAGTCTCCGAAGAGATCGTCAGCACATCCTCATTTATATCAATCTTCAGATCTTTCTTGTCAATCCCCGGGATAGCAAGGTCAAGAACATAATTCTTATCATCTTCCCTGATGTTCACTGCCGGCATAGAGCTGGTCCTGTTTGTTACTACAGGGAAAAGATCTTCATCAAAAATATTCGGCATGTAAAATGGCCTGAAACTTCTTCTGGTAATTGTTGGTAACATAGCTTGGTCCTCCTATAATTTAAGTTTAATATTTAATTTAATCGTACATAAGAGTGTTTACAAACCTCGTTCCAATCTTATAAATACGACATAATGGCATAGTAATATAATTAGTAGCGGACAATATGGCAGTACGATAGAGTGAATCAAGCGAAAGGACAGGCAGGTAAGGTCGTCTTCTGCAGCGCAATATTTTTAGCGAATTCCAAAAAAATGGATTAGGTTTGTAGTAAGAAGTGCATTTATCAATGAAAGCAACATTAAGAAACATTCTTATCTTTTGTGGTATTCTAATCCTCATAGGCTGTGCCTGGTTTTTCCGGAATATAGTTGTATATATTTTGGTATCAGGCGTTTTTTCAATTATGGGCCGACCTCTTGTAGATTTGTTTTGCAGAATCAGGATTAAGAAATGGTTTTTTCCCCGGTCTTTAGGTGCACTGTTAACACTGGCAATCATCTGGGGAATTATTATAATATTTTTTGTTATTTTCATTCCGCTCGTAACCCGACAGATAGATTATTTTTCTACCATCGACAGTGAAAAAATTGTTCAGATTGTCGCAGAGCCTTTAAATAAAATTGAAAATCTTTTCAGAGTAGTTAACAAGGATATTTCCAAAAGTCTGTCTATTGATGATTATATTGTTGGTAAGATTGCCGGAGTCCTGAATATTAACATGATCCAGAATTTTATTGGATATCTGATCGGAATTCTTGGTAACTTACTGATTGCAATATTCTCAATAACATTTATAACATTTTTCTTCCTGAAGGACCAACAGTTGTTTTTCGAGTCTATATTAATGTGGGTACCAGATAAATATGTAGATAATGTAACCAGGGCTCTCTTTTCGATAAAAAAACTTCTGACAAGGTATTTTATAGGTATTGTAATACAAAGTACATGCGTAATGATTCTTGTTACAATCGGAATGACTATCGTAGGCATCGATTTCCAACAGGCTCTGGTAATGGGGCTTATTCTCGGAATTTTAAATGTTATCCCTTATGCAGGTCCGTGGATTGGTTTGTTTATCGCAATAATAATGGGTGTAGCTTCGCATATCAACCAGGATTTTAACACCGTTGTAATACCCCTGGTTTATTATATGATGATTGTTGAAGGGGTAACACATTTAATAGATAATATTGTGTTCCAGCCAGTTATCTTTTCAAATAGTGTGAAGGCTCATCCACTTGAGATCTTCATAGTAGTGCTGGCATCCGGATTTGCTGCCGGAATACCAGGTATGATATTCGGGATACCAGCCTATACCGTTCTCAGGGTTTTTGCACGAGAGTTCTTTTATAATTTTAAGGCAGTACAGAAGATCACTTCAAGTCTGTCTCCTGAAAATATTGGAAACAAACCCCAAATGCCATTCCGGTCGAATCAAGGGCCAGTGACAGAATAGACTACTAGCAGAATATTAATATCAGGATTAATTAAGGATTATTTTCCAACAAGAAACGAGCCGGTTAATGAAACAATATTTTTCTTTATTGAACAGTTTATTTCATTTTTATTATGAAGGATTCTGTAATATGTCAGATTGGGGAAGGAAGGTATGGGTGATAATCATCATTAAACTTTTTATTATGTTTGTTATATTGAAGATCTTCTTTTTCCAGGATTTTCTTTATAAAAACTACCATACTGACAAAGAGAGAAGTGAACATGTTCTCAATCAATTAACCAATTCATCCGACAACCATGATAGAAAACATTGATTTGAGTCTTGTTGACTGGTCAAGAGCTCAATTTGCCCTGACAGCAGTTTACCACTGGCTATTTGTACCTCTTACACTGGGATTATCCTTCATTCTGGCTATAATGGAGACAATATATGTTAAAACAGGTAACGAGGAATGGAGACAAATTACCCGGTTTTGGATGACTCTTTTTGGAATAAACTTTGCTATCGGTATTGCAACAGGCATAATTCTTGAATTTGAGTTTGGCACCAACTGGTCAAATTACTCATGGTTTGTTGGTGATATATTCGGCACCCCACTTGCTGTTGAAGGTATTCTGGCTTTCTTCCTCGAATCGACTTTTGTAGCGGTTATGTTTTTTGGCTGGAACAAAGTGAGTAAAAAGTTTCACCTTGTTTCTACCTGGCTGGTAGCTGTTGGAGCTACTCTCTCGGCACTCTGGATTCTTGTAGCAAATGCGTGGATGCAACATCCTGTAGGAATGATATTTAATCCTGAAACGGCACGAAATGAAATGGTTAATTTCTGGGCAGTTCTCTTTAATCAGGTCGCAGTGGATAAATTCTTACATACAGTATCATCAGGTTTCCTGCTCGCTTCAATGTTCGTACTGGGAATAAGCGCATGGTATCTGATAAGTAAAAGGGAAGAACTACTGGCAAAACGAAGCATACTGATAGCCGGGGTATTCGGACTTTTATCATCTCTGATGGTTGCATTTACCGGAGATCAGTCTGCCAGAACGGTATCAAAAATACAGCCCGTTAAATTCGCATCGATGGAAGCAATGTATGAGGGTAAAACAAATGCCGGCTTAATAGCTTTTGGAATTCTGAAAGACACAGAAAAGAAAATAGGGGATAAGACTATAAAGGAATTTGCCTTTAAAATACAGATACCCGGATTACTTTCAGTTCTTACAGGTGGTGACAAAGATTCCTATGTTCAGGGACTTAAAGATCATATCTCGGGCAATGAGAAGTTGGGAATAACTTCAACACCTGAAAAAATGCAGAGGGGTAAATTCGCGATGGATGTTCTTACATCATACAAAAGAGCCAGACTTATTAATGATACTGCACAGATTTCTGCTATAAAAGGTGTGTTCAAAGAGCAAGACTTCCGCGACAAATATTTCAGATACTTCGGCTATGCTTCAGTTGATAAGCCAGAAGATGTTATACCGAATGTGGCAGTCTCATTTTATTCATTTCACCTGATGGTTGTGCTTGGGTTCCTTTTTATTATGATTTTTTCAGTGGCTCTGTATCTGCTTTTTAAAGGGACATTATCAGATAATAAATGGTTCTTATGGATAGCCTTGTTGTCAATACCATTACCATATATTGCAAGTGAGTTGGGTTGGTTACTAACCGAAATAGGCCGGCAACCATGGATAATTCAGGATATGATGACTGTATCACAAGCTGTTTCACAGATCAGCACCGGATCGGTAATTACAACATTCATTCTATTTGCAGTTCTGTTCACGGGATTGCTTATTTCTGAGGTATCAATTTTATTAAAACAGATTAAAACCGGGCCCAAACATTAGGAGGACAATATTATGACCGCAATGATTTCTCAACTTTTTCTGCAACATTACTGGTGGATTATTGTATCTATTTTAGCTAGTTCGCTGGTCTTCCTGATGTTCGTTCAGGGAGGGCAATCGCTGATCTATTCACTGCCTGAAAACGACATTCAAAAAACAATGATTATTAATGCATTGGGGCGGAAGTGGGAATTTACTTTCACCACTCTTGTCATATTTGGTGGAGCCTTTTTTGCCTCCTTCCCACTTTTCTATGCAACAAGTTTCGGGGGCGCTTACTGGGTCTGGATAGCGATATTGTTCAGTTTTACAATTCAGGCTATAGCTTATGAATTCAGATCCAAACCTGATAATGTCCTGGGTATTAAAACATTCGACCTGTTTCTCTTTCTGAATGGTTCTCTCGGACCATTTCTGATTGGAGTAGCTGTGGCAACTTTTTTCACAGGAGCTATGTTCACCCTTAACCTGATGAATCAGGTTCATTGGGCAAC
>JADGPT010000241.1 GCA_017882345.1 Bacteroidales bacterium | reverse complement strand
CTATAGGTTTTCCGTCTGATTCAGCCGGATTATCTGAAGATCCCTTCCGGACTGTAACCCTTGGAAAGTCGGGAATAAAATCGACCCTTCTCGGAATGGGAACCGGTTTCAGCGGATATAACCGGTCATCAAATATCACCAGAGCTGGTGTCGCCGAATCACTTATTCATCAGGCTTATGAAAAAGGAATCCGGTTTTTTGATTGTGCCGACAGCTATGGTACACATCCTTTCACAGCGGCAGCGCTTAAAGGTATTCCAAGAGAATCCTACACGCTGAGCTCCAAAATATGGGTCGGCCAGGGTGGTATTCCGGAACCTGAACGCCCGGATGCTGATGTGGTTATTGAGCGTTTCAGGAAAGAGCTCAACACTGATTATCTTGATCTTGTGCAGATTCATTGCATGACTGATGCTCAATGGACCGACAAGCAGAAAAGACAAATGGATATCCTTGAGAACCTGAAGGCTAAGAAAATAATTCGTGCACATGGTGTTTCGGTTCATTCTCTCGAAGCTATGGAGGCATGTATTAATAGTCCATGGGTTGACGTTGTTCATGTTCGTATTAATCCCTTTGGAGAAGCCATGGATAAAAAAAATCCAGCCCTGGTAATTCCTGTAATTGAAAAACTTCATAAGGCAGGAAAAGGCATAATTGGTATGAAACTGATAGGTAACGGAAATTTCAAAACCCAATCTGAAAAAATAGATGCCTCGCTTAAATATGTTCTGGGGTTAGGAACTGTTGATATGATTATCGTAGGGTTTGAATTACCGGAACAGATTGATAATTATATTGGAAGAATTAAGAATGTACGTTTATGAAACTGAATAAAATCCTTCTTACAATTCCTTTCCTATGCATCGTTTTCGCCTTTATCCAGAATAAGGGTTTAGATGAAATAATTGACCCTGCTGCAAAAATTGAAAAGCTGGCTGATGGATTTCTCTTTACTGAAGGACCCATTGCTGATGCTAAAGGAAATGTCTATTTCACAGATCAACCCAATGACAGAATAATGGTTTGGAGTCTTTCCGGCCAGCTCTCTGTTTTCTTGCAGCCCGCTGGCCGTTCAAATGGTCTTGCATTTGATAAAGAGGGTAATCTCTGGTCCTGTGCAGATGAAAAAAATGAATTATGGTGCATTGCTTCTGACAAGAAAGTCACTGTAATTCCCTCAAAATACCGTGAAAAACCGCTTAATGGTCCGAATGATCTATGGCTTGACGCCGATGGAGGAGTTTATTTTACAGACCCTTACTATAAACGGACCTGGTGGGATCACGACACCATGCCACAGGATTGTCAGGCGGTTTATTATCTTAAGCCTGACCATAAAACAATCATCAGGGTTATTAATGATCTTGTGCAACCTAATGGTATTGTTGGTACCCCTGACGGAAAATCAATTTTTATTGCTGATATCGGAGGTAATAAAACATGGTCATATTCAATCAACAAAGATGGCAGCCTTGGCAATAAAAAGTTGTTTTGTGAAAAGGGTTCTGATGGTATGACAATAGATGTAATTGGAAATATTTACCTGACAGGTAAAGGTGTAAGTATCTTTGACAGGAATGGTCTTTTTATAGGAAATATTCCGGTTCCCGAAAGCTGGACTGCCAATGTCTGTTTTGGAGGAGATGATATGAAAAGTCTATTCATCACTGCAAGCAAAAGCCTTTACAGAATACGCACGAAGATAAAAGGCGCATATTGATCCCTTAAGTTTATAATCTTTTCAAAACAATTATCATTTTATCATTATTCTGCAATAAATTTATTTATAATTGCATTCTGATCTAAAATATTCTGAACTTGATTTTTTTGAAGACATATTTAAAAAACTGGAGTTTATGGAAGGAACCCGTAGGGCTGATATTAAGCTTGGTATTGACGTTAAGGTAGAACTGACTGAAGATAAACGCACTGGAAGGCTCACAGAAGGGAAAGTAAAAGAAGTCCTGACCTCCTCTCCGAATCATCCTCATGGAATAAAAGTTATGCTGGAGAATGGTCTTGTAGGAAGAATTAAACAGATTATCTGATTCCTCGTATTTGACGTACAATCAAAAAATTATCTAAATTTATCCTGCCCGGAAACCTGGTTGTTTCCGAGCCTAATTTATTGATATAAGTACTAATTAGAAGAAGATGAAATACGAAGACTTTCTTGTCAGTTCTCTTGGAAAAGGAGGTGTGGTATCTCCACTCAGGCATACCCGCCATGCGGAGAATCCTGTCTATAAATTTGTAGACGATGATGAACGAATTTTATACGATGTATCTCTCCGCCATTTCAGGAATTGCATTGAGACCGGAGAACCGCCTGTCTCTTTCGAAAAAGCAGGACCGAGAGAAAATATCTATTTCGAACCTGCTAAAACTAAAGTCGGGATTGTCACTTGCGGTGGATTGTGTCCGGGAGTAAATAATGTAATCCGAAGCCTTGTCAATGAGCTATATTACAGATATGGCATCAGCCGGGTACTTGGAATTCAGTTCGGCTATGAAGGATTAATCGCTTCTTATAATCATCCTGTTATTGAACTGACTGCACCAATGGTTAATTATATTCATTTCACCGGAGGAACTTTTCTGGGATCATCCAGGGGTGACCAGGATGTTGATAAGATGGTGGATACCCTCGAAATACTGAATATCAATGTTCTTTTTTGCATAGGTGGCGATGGAACCCTTCGTGGAGCACACGCGATACATAAGGAAATAGAAAAACGGAAACTTAAAATAAGCATTGCCGGTATTCCTAAAACCATTGATAATGACATTGATCTGATTCAAAAATCCTTTGGTTTTGAAACCGCCTTTTCTATAGCTAATGATATAATCAGAAACGCACACAACGAGGCATCAGGCGCATTCAACGGGATTGCTCTTGTCAAGCTGATGGGCCGCGATTCGGGATTTATTGCCGCCAATGCGGCACTGGCGATCCAGGAGGTAAATTTTGTGCTTATACCGGAAATTACTTTTGATCTTTATGGACAACGTGGATTTCTGAGTGTTCTTAAAAAACGTCTTGAGGAAAGACACCATGCTGTTATTGTGGTTGCTGAGGGTGCGGGTCAGGAGTTTTTCGATTGTGCAGATAACAACAAAACTGTTTCTGGTAATATTAAATATAAAGATATCGGTATCTACCTGAAAGATAAAATCTCTGAAGAGTTTAAAAATAAAGGGTTTCCACATTCCATTAAATACATCGATCCCAGCTATATCATAAGAAGCGCTCCTGCTAATGCAAACGACAGTAAATTCTGCAATCTTCTGGCTCAGAATGCTGTACATGCTGCCCTCGCAGGAAAAACTGATTTTGTTATCGGTTTCTGGAATAACCAGTTCACACTGATGCCGATTGAGATGGTCGTTGCCAAACGAAAAAAAATTGATGTTGAAGGTGAATTATGGTGGAATGTCCTCGAGGCAACCGGCCAACCAATAAGCATGAAAAATCCCTGATATGATAAAGAATATCATTTTTGACCTTGGGAATGTACTGATCAGTTTCAAGCCTTCTGAATATTTTGATAAGAATAACTACCCGCTATCCATCAAGGCTACAATTCTTTCAGACATTTTCGGCAGTAAAGAATGGCTTATGCTTGATAATGGAGAAATCACAACGCCTGAGGCTATTGATGCGATAGCAACAAAATCATCTCTTAGCAAGAAAGAAATAGCCCATATTTTCAATTTACGCACAGATCTGATGTTTCCCCTCGATTCGAATGTCAGACTTCTTCCTGAGTTAAAAAAACGGGGTTTCCGGTTATACTATCTATCTAACTTCCCTCTTGATATTTTTGAGGAGGTTAGTACAGAATATTATTTCTTCAAATATTTCGACGGAGGATTAATTTCTTCGGAAGCAAAATTTTCAAAACCTGATATCGGGATTTATAATATTCTTAATAAAAAATATTCTCTTGTACCAAAGGAGTGTCTCTTCATTGACGATATTG
>JADGPT010000240.1 GCA_017882345.1 Bacteroidales bacterium | reverse complement strand
ATTCTTTGATTTATCCATCGCCATGCCACATATTCTTATGTTTGCACGTCCGGGGATTGTCGTCTGTAATGGTGAATTTGACTCAGTATATTGTTTTATAAGATTGTTATTTTCATATTCAAGTAATCCGCCTCCCCAGGTTGATACAAAAATATGATTATTGTTATCGGGATCGGTCAGGGCCCTCAATGGATCAATAATTGTACCGGATGGGAGGGAAGTCCAGTTACTATTTTCATAAATGGAAATCTGCAAAGGCCTTCCCTCGTTATTCCATGAAACATCAGTTCCCCCTCCGCAAATTATAGTTTTACCTTTTGATGAAGTTATATAAAATGCATTATTAGAGACAGGTCCGGGAAGCGTTAATGCCAAAAACTCTGACATATTTTCACCTCTTATCAGACCGGAGTTAATATCCGCGATCCAGATATCTCCATTGTCCGCGATCGCCTGGGAAATATTTGGTACCGCCCATCCATAAGATGAAATGGTTTTTGTAAGAGACCCATTGATATCATAATACCTTATTGATCCGCTTGAAGATATTGTAAATCCGGATATTGCACTATCGAAAGATTTGTTATATACGCCTGGTGCAAATGAAAACAATGTACTGGCATTATCAACAATATAAACCTTATCACCTCCGGAAATGGGATCAGACAGGTTTGCATAAAGCTTATTCCCAGAAAAAATCAATGATGTGTATTTCCCTGCCGGAGCTGGAAGAAGGTTGACAAGGCGCCAGTTTCCAAAGTAAGATAATCCGGGATTTGAAAGATCGGCTGAGTACACTCCCATATCTGTAGCTGCATAAACTTTGCCATTTCCGAAAGCAATATCCCACACCTCGTTAGTTTCAGAGCCGGTTCCTGGTTTCCAGGTGTCATAAATCTCCTTCTTGATAAGATCTGTAACAACAATTCCAAAGCTGCATGCCATATAAGCATACTTACCACTGGTTCGTATTCTGTTTATCTCTTTTTTCCCCGGAATATACTTTCGGTTGATATCGGGAATATTATATATTATATTGTTTTTTAAAAGATCAACATTTGTGCTCTTGTAGGCAATTATAAGTGTTTTGTTTTCTTCTGACCATGTAATTGTGCTAATACCGGTTTCGGTAAGTCCGTTAATGCGCGACATTTTCTTAAGCTCGGCAAACGCTTTGTTATAAATAATTATTGATGAGCCTGTCGATGCAAAAACTTCATCAGTACCAACCGCAACACAATCAGCAGTGTTATAAATAAGGTGATCCGACCATGAACCAACAGGAGTTTGCCCCTCTGCCATCAATGAAAACAATATTAATAGCGGTATGGTAAGAATCTTTCTCATCAGTGCTTAAGTAAAAACTCTTTTAATTTTTCAAATGCTCTTGCCCTGTGCGAAACGGTGTTTTTTTCAGCCAGATCCATTTCAGCAAATGTGCAGATTTTCCCATCAGGAACAAATATCGGATCATAGCCGAATCCTTTGGTTCCTTTTTTCGTTCTGGCAATAGTCCCTGTTACGATTCCTTCAAAGAGATACTCTTTTTTATCAAGGATAAGCGCAATAACCGTTCTGAATCTGGCTTCCCTCTTCATTGTGTCGCCAAGCATAGAAAATACTTTCTCAATATTCGCCGAAGAATCTTTATTCTCCCCGGCAAACCTCGCTGAATGGACTCCCGGCAATCCATTCAATGCAGCGATCTCCAGACCGGTATCATCAGCAAAAACGTCCCTCCGGGAAGCATTATAGACAAACCTGGCTTTAGAGAGCGCGTTACCTTCAAGTTGATGCTCTTCTTCAGGAATATCTTCATTTATATTGATATCATGAAGACTTAAAAGCTTAAAGCTATCTCCCAACAGACTGTTTATCTCTTTAATTTTATGTTCATTATTTGAAGCGAAAACCAAGATCATAGGATCATTCTCAATCAGAGGCAAAAGTACTCAAAATTGAGCTTTCCTTTTGACCTGATTTTTTAAAGTACTACATTTGGAATAATAAAAAGCAAGATACTTGTTTATGTCTTATTTCATAAGGTTGAATTTACTTTTCGGGATTATCTTGTTCTCGGTCCTTTCAAAAGCGTCTGTAGCTCAAACATCTTATGATTCAGAGGTAACCCCATCTTTAAAGCGTGTTTTAATAAATGGTGATTCTGTTATTTTTACCTTAGACAGTTCCCGGATTCAGACTCCGGAAATCATGAAAAACATTGTTTTAAACTACCGTAATAATAATATCACCTTTGAATTACAACCTGCAGACAGTATTTATTATCAGTTTTTTCTTGAAGGTTTTGATAAGGAATGGAGTGGTTGGAAACGTATCAGCTTTAAAGAATATACCAACCTTCATGCCGGGAGATATCTGTTCAGAGTAAGGTATATTAGTTCAGGCAATAGCGGAGGGGAAATTTCTTTGCTCTCCTTACGAGTATTGCCATTTTGGTATTTTTCACGTTTAGCCATTATTGGCTATCTGGTATTTTTCTTACTGATAATATGGACATTATACGATCTTCTTAGTTTGCAGTTCGCCCGTAAGTTATATATGCTCGAACTGATTATTAATAAGAGAACCGAGGATCTGATAATAGAGAAAGAAAAAACTGAAGACTTACTCGCGAATGTTCTTCCTAAAAATACAGCGAACGAGATAATCCAGAAAGGAAAGGCGACCAAGATCAAATATAATTTTGTAACGGTTTTATTCTCAGATATTCAGGGTTTCACCAAAATTGCAGAAGAGATGAATCCTGAAATTTTAATAGATGAACTTGATAAATTCTTTTTTTATTTCGATTCAGTCGTTGAGAAGTTTGGTATTGAAAAGATTAAAACCATCGGGGATGCATATATGTGTGCCGGAGGAATTCCGGAGAAGAACAGAACTAATCCTGTTGAGGTCATTCTTGCTGCACTCGAGATGATTGGATATATGAATAACCTGAAGGAAACGTCCGAACATGAAAGGATGAAGAACTGGGATATAAGAATCGGGATTCATACAGGAACAGTGGTTGCGGGTGTTGTAGGACAAAAGAAACTTTCGTATGATATCTGGGGCGATACTGTCAATACTGCAAGCAGGATGGAATCTTCAGGTGAGGCTGGTAAAATAAATATCTCAGGAACAACTTATGAATTTGTGAAAGAGTTTTTCACCTGTGAATACCGCGGAAAAATGCCTGTCAAGTATAAAGGGGAACTGGAAATGTATTTTGTTAAAGGTATTGCACCTGAATTAAGTGATGAGAACGGTTCCCCAAACAGAAAGTTTATTGTTAAGATGCAGATGATCAAACTTCAGGATATTGAGGAGATGATAATTAAAATGTTTGATGATGAAGCTCCGCCAAACCTTTATTTTCACAATTCATCCATGGTAAAAAACATCAGTAATCAGGTGGAATTGCTTTCCAGAGCAGAGAATCTTCCTGACGAGGAGTTTATTAATCTTAAAATGGCTTCAGTATTTCTTCTTTCAGGGTTCATCTCAGACTACGAAAAACCCATGGAAGCGTCATTGCGTCTTGTTGAAGAGATCCTTCCCGGATATGGTTTTAACCAGGGAAATGTCGATTCAACCAAAAAGATTATTAAAAACAGTTTTTGTGATTCCCGGGAATCGTTAAGTGATAATATTCTTCATGACGCCAGGTATGACTATCTCGGTCGGGTTGATTATATGAAACTTACTGATAAATTATTAAGGGAGCGGACCGAGTATGGGAAACATTCTGATAAGAAAGCATGGATTGATTCCCGGTTGAAGCAGCTAAAATCTCATGAATTTGTTACTAAAACTGCAAAAATTCTCAGGAATGTTCCCATAGAGGATCAGATTGCAGGCCTTCAGGTGAAAGGTGATTAATCCATATTCCTCGAAAAAAGTATTTAAAATATCTTTTAAAAATGTACTTTTACCGCCATATTTTAATTGAAAGCATTTATGGAAAAGTTTGATTGGGGATCTCTGCC